>JAEWFE010000215.1 GCA_023389005.1 Bacillota bacterium | reverse complement strand
GTTTGGCGTTGACTAATTGTTCATTGGTCTTTTGTAAATCAGCAATACTATCATTAATTGTTTGCAAATTTTGTTCTGCTTGTTCTTTAGTCTTTTGCAACTCTCTTTGATCCGCTTCTTGTTGGGCCAATAGATTTTGGTTGGCTTGGACAAAGGTAAAGATTGCAAATGATTTATTGACCAAATCACCGACAGACTTTGCTTCTAATAAAGCAGAAAGCATGGTGTCGCTCTTTTGATTTAATTGCGTACTGCGTGCCAAATCTCGAATCTTTTCGCTACGTTTTTCGATCTTTTCTTGTAGTTCGACTGATTTTTTCGTAAGTTCATTGACTTTGACTTCAGCCTCATTTTTTTGTGCTAAAGTTTCATCGTATTTTGTTTGATATTTTTTGATATTTTTATTTAATTGTTCGACTTCTTGGGCTAATTTCTTTTGATCAGCTTGCAAGTTTTCGATTTTTTTCGTTTGATTTTGGATATTTTCATCGATAGTCTCCGCTAAAGCTAGAGGAGTCGCGAAAAAGTTTAAGATTAATAAACCACTTATTAATAGTAGCTTTTTCTTCATATTATTCTAAGCTCCAATCTGATTTATGCTAATTTCACTATATATGACGTTGATTAAGAAAGCAAGTTAAGCTCAGATTACAATTATGACAAACCATCATTCCGCCTAATTTTTTCTGGATATAGTTATTTATCTTCTACGACTTGAGGCGGATTTTTCTTATATGATAACGATTTTTATACAGTTTGATTTTAATCTATAGTATAATGGAGTTATCAAAAATAGTGTTTGATTTCATTTGAAAGTTAATGAAATCAAGTAGTTGTAAAAGTTGAAGGAGGAATTATCAATGAATGAAGTACAACGTCGGATGGGAAAATTACGTGGTTGGAATTTAACTTTGCTAATCTTAGCAAGTATCAGTCTGATTGTAAATGTTGTATCTTTACCAGGTACGTTATTTCCTAAAAAAATCACCAGTGAGTTTGTTACAGAAAAAAACGCCCAAGCAATTTATGAAGCAGCCAACGCCCCAACTTATAAAATTGTGGCTATTATTCATGTTCTTTTAGCCATCGTGTTGGTAGCATTGCTTTTTGCCGCTTTTCGTAAATTAAAAGAAGAACAATTGCCAAGTAAATTGCCTTATTTCCTTAATCTAGGTTATTGGGTCTTTGATCTATTATTAGGCCTTGTATTATCTGGTTTAACAGTGGAAAATATTCAGTCATTAAGTAATGTGGGAGGTGTGGATGCACAGGTTGCGCCCCTCATTGGCAGTGTGGTTCTGGTATCCGCTATAATCGGAATTGCCGGTAGTATCATTTTACAATTACCAGCGATTATGTGTTTGGTTCACATTTTTAAAATTGAAGGATTACAGGAAGAAGAATAGGAGTGTCTTTTTTGAAAAAGAATAAACGTAAAAAACAAATCCGCTTAACGATTGGCTTTGTAGTGGCTTGTATCGTGATTGCAATTGGAGCAACTATTTTTTCTATTACCAGAAGTACAAAGCAAACAGAACAAAAAGGCGATTATCAAGTTGTCAAAATCGAAAAGTCAGCACCACTATTATTTAACGGTGTCGCTCAACCAAAAGAAAGTCGGACTTTTACTTTAGATCCTACATTAGGTACGATTGAAACGATTCATGTACAAAATAATCAACAAGTGAAAGCTGGAGATGTGTTAGCAACTTACAAAAATCAAACTATTGAAGAAAAAGTGAGTCAGCAAGAACAAGATTTAAATAAATTAAACTTGGCTGTATCTAATGCGCAAAGTGGCTATAATAGCGCGGTTAATAAGAAAAATCAATTGGCTGATCAATACAACCAATTGAATAAATCGGTACAAGCCTTGCAAGCGGCCAATGATCCATCAGCAGCCAAAGTAGTTGAACAAATGGCTCAAATCAAAGAAGCTTATGATGAGGCTGGTGATGCAGTTACGAAAGCTAAACAAGGGATAGATAATGCAAATCTAGAATATAGTGATGCGCAAAAAGCCATTGCCCAGTTAAAAGAGAAAGTGAATACCAAGGTGACTGCGCTGTTTGACGGGATTGTTTATGTAGATCAAAATGGTAAAACACAAGAGAATGTGCCATATGCGACTTTAGTTTCACCAGGGACTGTGGTGCAAGCGAGTGTGACAGAATATGATTACAATAAAATCAAACAAGGCCAAAAAGTAGAAGTCATGCCAGCCAATGATGAACGCAAAATTGCAGGAACGATTACGAATATTTCGACTTTACCTGAATCAGCAAGTGCCAAACCATCCTTGAGTGCAGCGGTCTCAGGTGGTAATAGTAACAGTAGTAGTTCTACTTCCAGTTATGCCTTTACAGTAGAAACAGCTGAAGAAATTCATAATGGTTTTAGTGTGCAAGTGGCCATTCATTTTAATCAAATAACTGTGCCAAAAGAAGTCGTGGTTGCGCGCGATGGTAAGCAATATGTGTATACCTATAAGGATGGAAAAGCACATCTAACTGAAGTGACGGTGAAAGACCAAGGTGCTAATTACTTAGTTGAAAAAGGCTTAGCGATGGGGGATAAATATATTTTGAATCCCGATAAAAAATTAAAGGATAATCAGGAAGTGGCGGTGTTTGAATGATAGATTTAATTCATATCAACAAATACTATAAAAATGATGAAGAATCCTTGCATGTCCTTAAAGATGTGAATTTGCATATTGAACAAGGGGAAATGGTCGCTGTTATGGGTCCATCTGGTTCAGGAAAATCAACATTGATTAATTTACTGGGCTTTATTGACCGCAAATTTGAAGGGACCTATCTTTTTGAAGGGGAATCTTTAGTTGGGACGAATGATGACCGACTATCAAAAGTGCGCAATCAAACAGTGGGCTTTGTCTTTCAAAATTTTAGCCTAATTGAAAATAATACCGTCTATGAAAATGTGGAATTACCTTTACTTTATGGCGGCTATAATTTTTCACAAACCAAAGAAAAGGTTCTAGCTGCCTTAAAACGAGTTGGCTTAGAAGGTAAAGAAGATAAATATCCGAAGCAATTATCCGGTGGGCAACAACAAAGGGTCGCGATTGCTAGATCCATCATTAATAATCCAAAATTTATTATTGCCGATGAACCAACTGGCGCGCTTGATACGCATACTTCCACGGAAATTATGGAATTATTTGCGGAATTAAATGCAAAAGATGGTGCGACTATTATTTTGGTGACCCATGATCCAGAAGTGGTACCTTATTGTCATCGTTTAATTAAAATTCGCGATGGAGCAATTATTGCAGATGAGGCGGTGAAATCATGAACTTTTATGTGAATTTTCGTTCGGCCTTTAAAGCAATCAATAATAATCGTAAACGCAGTATTTTAACGATGATTGGGATTATTATCGGGGTTAGTGCGGTGATTGCGATTTTGGCGATAGGTCGTAGCTATGAGCGCCAAACCATTGAAAGTCTAACCAAGAGTGATAACGGCAAAATTCAAGCCCAAATCTTATTCAATCCAAATGATAATTCTTTTTATGAAACTAATCGACCAGCTTTTCAAAATAGTGACTTGGAACTAGTTCGTCGTATTTCTGGGGTAGAAAGTGCCGAATTTGAAAAACAAGAATCTAACAGCATTAGTTTTAGCACTTTGATAAAAAATAAAAACCAATCGATTGAAGCCAAACTAGTCAAACAAACCAACAGTGATCTGCTTGTGGGGCGAAATCTGTCCAAAGCGGATAATCTCAATCGCACTCGTGTTGCTGTTATCAATGAAGAGTTAGCGAAGGATTTGTATGGGACTCCTGAAAATGCGTTGAATCGCGGAATATTAATCTCTGCTCAAAATTACGCCATTGTCGGTGTGTATCGTGGCATGGAGATGACTGATGAACAAGCGCAAATGGCCAGTATGTTTGGGGATATGAGCAGTTATCAAGTCCAAATCCCTAAAAAAGCTTATCAATATTATTTAATAAAAGGCGATGAGTCAAGCTACAGTATTGTCGTCACGATGAAAAAGGGGACACGACCAGATGAAGTGACGAATAAGATACTTGATAAATTGAAAAAATCAGGTAGTATGCGTCAACAAGGGAGTTATCGTTCCTTTGATACGGCGATTTTAAGTAAGGGTATCGGGAAAGTGTTAAGTACGATTACTTACTTTATTACCGCCGTGGCTGGTATTTCATTGTTTATCGCAGGTGTCGGTGTGATGAATATGATGTATATTTCAGTTTCTGAACGAACCAAAGAAATCGGGATTCGTCGAGCATTAGGTGCAACTCAACGCTCCATTATGATTCAGTTTTTAATTGAAGGGGTGCTATTGACGTTTACTGGTGGTGTGATTGGTTACTTTATCGGAATGATTTTAGCTTACGGCATTGGCTCTTTGATGAAGATACATGTTACGGTTGATTTGTTTACAATTGTCGTGGCAGTCGGAGTCTCTACGCTGATTGGTTTAATCTTCTCAGTCATGCCAGCAAGAGAAGCTGCTAAAAAAGATTTAATTGATATCTTACGTTAATGAATAAAACACCGCAGTAAGGAGATACATCTTTACGCGGTGTTTTTTTTATCCAGTTTATGAGAAGGGGTGGTTAGATAAACGGAGATTTCATGAAGTAGTGCGTTTAGCTAACCATACTAACCAAATGTTTGATAAAAATGGTTAGTATGAGTAGAATATGGTTAGTATGGTGAGAAGGGGATAGTATGATATTCAAGGAAAGCGAAAAAGTAGCATTAAAATCGGTTGTGGTTGATGATATTAAAAAAGAAATTATTTCATTTGCGAACAGTACAGGCGGTAAGTTGT
The DNA here is from genome assembly GCA_023389005.1 of Bacillota bacterium. Lineage (GTDB taxonomy): Bacteria > Bacillota > Bacilli > Lactobacillales > Enterococcaceae > Enterococcus_E. The sequence continues at coordinate 2,527 of JAEWFE010000215.1, read as the reverse complement.
ATATAGGTGTGCTCGATGATGGAACGGTCATTGGTGTTGATCATCCAGATGAAGTTGCGCTACAAGTGAGTAATATGATACGTGATGCTATAAAACCTGATTTGACGATGTTTTTGCACTATGAGACATTAAATATAGAGAATAAGCAAGTGGTTGTCATCGATGTTCAACGTGGCACAAATCGTCCGTACTATATTGCGAAAAAAGGAATACGTCCAGAAGGGGTTTATATTAGACAAGGCTTTTCTTCGGCACCTGCCAGTCAATCGCTAATTCGGCAAATGATTAAGGAAACGGATGGCGATTATTTTGAAAATAGTCGATCTATAGAGCAAAATTTAACTTTTGAAACTGCAAAAAAACACTTTGCTAAAAAGAATTTGCCTTTAGAAGAAGCACAGATGAAAACTTTAGGAATCTTGAACTATGATGGACTATACACCAATCTTGGCCTATTAATATCAGATCAATGTATACATACGATAAAAATTGCCTCTTTTGAAGGAGAAAATCAAGCGCAGTTTAGATACCGTAAAGAGATTTCAGGTTCTTTATTTGAACAAATGGAGGCAGCTTATGAATATATTGATTTTCGTAACCAACGCCATTCTTCGTTTGATTCTTTATATCGTGTGGATCAAAGGGATTATCCAGAAATGGCCATACGAGAAGCTTTGTTAAATTTATTGGTTCATCGGGAATATGCGTATCGTGCTAGTAGTTTAATCAGTATATACGCCGATCGAATGGAATTTATTTCTATGGGCGGTTTGCCAAATGGGATCACTTTGGATGATGTGATGATGGGCATATCCGTTTGCCGTAATGAAAAACTAGCCAATATTTTTTATTACCTAGAGTTAATTGAATCTTATGGAACGGGTATCCAAAAAATCATGAACGCTTATTCCGGAACTGGTAAAAAACCTAAAATTGCCCTTTCTGATCATGTGTTTAAAATTATTCTGCCAAATATCAATCATATATCGGATTCTATCACTCAGCAAACAGTTGAAAACTCTCAAGAAGCAGAAATATTGTTATTAGGAAAAGAACAAAAAACATTCACTCGTAAAGATGTTCAAAATCGGCTAGAGGTCAGTCAAACTACTTCGGGAAGATTATTAAAGAAAAGTGTAGCCGATGGTTTGATTATACAGGAAGGAAAAGGACGCTATATCCATTATCGATTATCCGAATAAAAAAATAGACGCACTACTTCAAATAGTGCGTCTATTTTAGTGTGGTTAATTTTCTTCGTCTATCTTTGCGCCTCTTAGGTACCAAATAGCAGTTTTGAGAAGAATAAAAAGAAGTATGATGGTAGCGCTGAATAAAAAAATATCTGAATCACTACCTTTATAATAATGTTCAAAAGTTGTAAGCAGTAAAAAGAAAACAAACATTCTGCTGCCGATACCACTAAACCAAACTTTCCAGAAAAAATACTTTAAACCATGTTTCATTTTGGCCACGCACCTTTCCTTCAGCTGAGCGTTTATTCGTGTAAAAATCGTTTATTTAAGCTAATTAACCTGATGAATTTGTTGGGTATCAATCATCGGATAATTAAAAAGGGTGTGACTTTGCAAATCGACTTTTGACATGGACACGCAATTGATTTGATTATTGCGGTAAGTTTTATAGTAATAATTGCCACTTTCAGGATGGCCACAAGAAGCATACATCGTTAAGTCATGGGTTCCTCGTGGTGAAGTGGTTACGCCCTCAACAAAAGCCACCGAATCTAAAATATGGAAAAATTGAGTGATATTGCTAATTTCATCTTTTTCGCTGATAGAATGTTCATTTACAAATGCAGCTTTGATGAAACGAGAAGCCGGGGACCAATCACCAGGTAAACCAATCGCGCCAAACCCTTCGCCAAATGGAGGCATATCAAAAGGTTGGGTGGCAGGTTGTTTGTCACTCAGGTTAGCATAGTGGGCTAGGTTCATCAAATGATAATCAATGCTTGGACTATTGGTTAAGACATTGGCTGGATTGTCGGTAATTTTGACTTTTCCTTGAATCACTTCAATCACGGCTGCTTGTTTTTTATCCGCAACAAACCAGTGCAATGTCGTATTGGGCATTTGTGCATTAAATGGAATATCAACGACATTTAAATTGTGAAAAGCCGTTTTTACTTCGACGACGGATTGGCAATTTGCTAGGGCGTAAAGCATCAATTCATAAGGTGCTAAATTTAATTGGCCTTCTTGAATTTCCGTGGCATATTCAGCAAAATGCGGGAAGTTTAGATTAGCGATTCCTAGCCCCGCCTCATTAATCGCATCGGCATAAAGCGGATAATCCTCAACGACTACAGCGACTCCGATAAAGGCATAATGATTGGCAATGCTTTTTTCGTGTTTGAATTTGATTTCGTAGTTCTTGGGGGTAATCACAATCGATTGTCCAAAAGTATAATCCAAATCGAGATTGCGGCCAAAGTAAAAGCCGTCATTGATGTAACGTAATCCAGTACACATTTACAAAACCTTCTTTATGTTTAATATTGTCT
>JAEWFE010000205.1 GCA_023389005.1 Bacillota bacterium | reverse complement strand
ATGTCGGTTCGAAAACAGTTGGCGTAGCAGTCAGTGATTTAATGGGCTGGACGGCTCAAGGTGTAGAGATTATTCGAATCGATGAGGAAAAAGAAGAGTTTGGTTTAGAACGTTTAGCTGAATTAGTGAAAGAATATGAAGTCGAAAAGTTTGTTGTGGGCTTACCTAAAAATATGAATAATACAATTGGTCCACGCGCCTTGGCTTCACAAGCTTATGGGAAAATGATTGCTGAAAAATTTCAGTTACCAGTTGACTATCAAGATGAACGTTTGACAACTGTACAGGCAGAGCGTATGCTAATACAGGAAGCTAATACTTCGCGAGCAAAACGCAAGAAAGTCATTGATAAATTAGCAGCCGTAATGATTTTACAAAATTATTTAGATATTTCTAGTAAATCATTATGAACATAAATAGAAAAGAGGAATGCAACATGACACATCATCATCATGACCATGATCACGATCATGAAGGACATGAACATATTACTTTGGTAGATGACCAAGGAAATGAAACATTATACGAAATTCTTTTAACCATTGATGGACAAGAAGAATTTGGCCGTAATTACGTCTTGTTATATCCTGCTGGTGTGCCAGAGGATGAAGATGTTGAATTACAAGCCTATGCCTACTTAGAAAATGAAGACGGCACAGAAGGCGAATTACAACAAATCGAAACGGAAGCTGAATGGGATATGATTGAAGAAGTATTCAATACCTTTATGGCTGAAGAGGAAGAATAATCAATCAAAGTGTTGGTATTTCAAGAATGCCAACACTTTTTTTGCGCTAAAAACAGCTGGGAGGGGCAATTTGGGGGAAATGTAAGATAAACCCTTTTATTTTTAGCATTTTCATGTATAGTATAAGTATTATGAAATTTTTGTGGAGGATAAAAAGTGAAAACTAAGGGAATGATTTATGCAGCTAGTGCAGCGGCTTTTTGGGCAATTTCAGGAATTTCCGGACAAATTTTGTTACAACAATTTTCCTTTACTGCCAATTGGTTAGTCTCTGCGCGCATGCTTGTTTCAGGTTTCGTCTTAATATTAATTAGTCAAGGGAGTCATAAAGGAAATCTATTTACCATTTTTAAAAATCCCAAAGATGCCTTGGCTTTAATTTTATTTGGAATCTTTGGAATGTATGCGGTCCAAGCTGGCTTTTTCCAAACCATCGCTTTTAGCAATGCTTCTTTTGCGACGATTATCCAATTTACAGGTCCAGTATTCATCATCTTTTATGAAGCATTTAGGCAAAAACGTTGGCCGAGTATTCAAACAATATTTTTGTTATTATTGACATTTATTGGTATATTATTACTAGCAACTCATGGAAATTTACATCAATTAATTGTTCCGAAGATGGCCATTATAATGGGATTGATTGCAGCACTTGCCATTGCCATTTATAGTATCTTGCCAAGACAATTGATTAGTGATTATGGTAGTTTAAGTGTTGTTGGTTGGGGGATGTTAATCGGTGGAACTTTTGCTAATCTTATTCATCCATTTTGGCATCCAACCGGAACTTTTACGCTATTTTCAGTGAGTCAGTTTTTAATTGTCGCTTTAGTGGGGACGGCTTTATCCTTCTTTTGCTATTCTCAAAGTTTACGCTATATTTCACCGTCGCTTGCAGGTATATTGACAGCGGTAGAGCCACTCTTATCTTTAGTGTTTTCCATTATCATCTTCCAAATGGCATTTGGTTGGATTGAGTGGGTAGGATTTTTAATGGTCTTTTGTTCGATTCTACTCATTCAAAAGCAATTATAGAAAGGATCTAGATATGAGTTTTAAACGTTTTTTTCAATTATTTATTATTTATTTAGTTGCAATTCTGATTTGTGAGGGTGTAAGTAATGTATTACATCTTGCTACAGGTGGGAGAATAGCTGTTTTTGCCATTTTAGGCTATATGATTTTAACCATTCCTTTGACCATACTTACAATTTTAAAAAATAAAAAAAGCTAGGCAGTTCAAATTTGACTGCCTAGTTTTTCTCTAGAGTATTTTTTTCAATTGCTCTTTTTTTGTTATGAATTTAAAGAGAATATGAAAGATACCAAATGCGATGAGTCCGATACCAAAGTAGAAATTGCCTTGCCAAATAAATAGTGTATTGATACATGCAACAACAATTAAAAGGATAAAGAAATAGAGCATTTGCGTCATAAACATTTTTCTCTGAATATCCTTTTGAGGAGTTGGCATCTTTTGCACTAACTTTTTGGCACGTAACATTAGGGTTAAGACCAATAGCCCCGTACTTAAAAAGATACATAGATAAATACTAACTAAAAAAGTGAAGGCTAGGTTAAGCGTACTAATCAGCATTGAAAGTAAACACCAACTTACCATTTTCTTTTTCATAGTTCTCTACATATTCTTGGGCTTCTTTTTTGATTGCTTTAAAATCTATCCCTTGTTGTTTGGCAGCAAAAACACAACCACAATAACATTGGCGAAAGACATCATATTCTTTACACATTTCAATTGAGCGTTGATAGCCTTGGTTTTTCTTGAAATCACTTGGTAGATAATTGGTATTGTAAATATTTTGAATATCCATGCCAATTTGGTTAATCAATTGGCTATTTTTCTTAGGAGAGATGGTTAAGGCACTTCCGAAATAATCATATCCTAACTCTTGGGCTTTTTGGGCAACTAAGTCAAGACGTAGATTAAAGCACGCATCACAACGTTTTCCGCCTTCTTTTTCATTATGTAAATTTTGTTTCACCATCATTTGAATAAAATCATTGGGTTTATATTCATCGACAATCAGTTGCACATTGTTCCCTGTATTTGCATTGAAATCTTCAATAAATTTCTTTTGCACAATCATCCGACGTAAGTATTCACTTTCAGGATGAATGTTTGAATTAGAGAAGAAGATTGTCACATCAGCATATTGGCATAAAAATTCTAACGTATAAGTCGAACAAGGGGCACAACAAGAGTGCAACAAAATTCTTGGGCGTTCTTCATTTTTCTCCCATTCAATAATCATTTTTCGTAACACACGATCATAATTGATTTTTTGATTTTTCA
>JAEWFE010000191.1 GCA_023389005.1 Bacillota bacterium | reverse complement strand
TAAAACTTGTGCCTTGGTTAAAACTTTCAAATTGTGGAAAGTATAACGCATGGTATATATCCAAATAACCTCTTTTTCAGGTGCTAAATCAATCAGTTCTGAAATTGTATTTTCGATATCATGATTCAAATTTTGCTCAAAATGATAGGCAAAATTTTCCCCAAGATAGTCTTGATAAACCGTATTGGATAAAATTTGAGACACTTGCTCTAAATCATCAGCTGCAACCAAGCGCTCAAATGTGTCTTTGGAAAGCAAACTCGACTCACGAATTCGCACCAATGGATTGACCTCATGATAGGTAGGCTTACTCATTGAATCACCTTCCTTTTAATCAAACAACTGCTTAGCTAAGTCAAAACTCATGGTTGTTTGGATATCTTTAATTAAGTTTTCGAAAATAAAATTATATTGAACCCCACCATCATCAATGATAAAGCCTGCTTGTTTATTGATAATTTCGTCTGCTAACTGCATTGAAAAAGGGAATTGCGCGTTCAATTTGGCAATAAAATCAGCTGAATAAGCCTTTTTAGAATATTCACCGCTGATAAATTGTACCTCATGATCTAAGTCTAAATTTACTAAGGCTTGTTGCGCAAAATCTTGCATTTGCTCAGGTGACCAAGCTGCCATTTCTTCAGCTGCTTGCACAAATAAATGCTCTAAATAGCGTTGTTTTTCATTTAAGATGGTTTGTCTCGCTTCAACTTCTTGACGGTTATGAAGTTGTTTATATTTTTTGTCTAGCATTTGCGCTTGTTTTTTCAGTTGACGTTCTTTGTCTTGTGCTAACAGGTTAAATTTTTGTTGATAGACTTCATCAAGACGTGCCAACTCTTTTTTCTCAAAAGCATCACGTTCGCTACGTGCTTGACTTTCGATTTGTTCGATAATATTGTCGATGGCACTCATTTTCTCACCTCGCGATTACTTAGTTAGAATCATAATAGAGATAACGAAACCTAAAATTGCATAAGTTTCAACCATCGCTGCGTAGATAATCCCTTTACTCATATGTTCTGGTTTTTTCGCTAAAATTTGGATACTTGCTGCAGAAACTTTACCTTGGGCAATACCTGAACTTAAACCAGCAAAAGCAACTGGTAATGAAGCGGCAAGAAGTGTCAAACCTTTTACTAAATCCATGTTAGGAGAAGCTTGTAAGAAAATCATTACTGCGATAACGAAACCATATAAACCTTGTGTACCTGGAAGTAATTGTAGTACTAAAGATTGACCAAACTTTTCTGGTTGTGAAGTCGTTAACGCTGCCGCAGCTTCCCCGGTAAAACCTACCCCTTTAGCTGATCCAATTCCTGAAAAGATTGTTGCAATAGCCATACCAAAGACTGCTGCAATAAATCCACCATTTGCATTAAAAAATTCCATCATTTTTGATTTCCTCCATTGTTTTCATTATTCCATTTAATATTGACATGTTTTTCACTTGATTTGAGTGGCATAAATTTACGTCCGCCACCTTCATAGAATTTACCAAAGTACTCTACATATTGTAAACGTACCCCATGCACATAAGCACCTAGTAAAGATAAGAAAATGTTTAAAGCATGTAAAGCTAACAATAAGGCAATACCTACCGTAAAGCGGACAACTGGCGGTAAGAAGCTAACGATTAAGTTAAACGCTGCTGCAATTGAGCCACCAGAGATACCTAAAGCCATTAAACGAGTATAGCTGACTAAATCGCCGACATAGCTACTAATACCATATAAATCATATAGCCCACCCACAAAGCCTAATACTTTTGATTGACTATTAAAAGTTGGTATCAAGACGATTGAAGCCGCACCTAAAATAGCTAAGAACAGACCGATATAATAGACAGTTTGGCCTAAACCTAACATTTTACCTGCTACGGCTAAAAGTACACCAACTAAGATTGCTTGCCAGGCAAATCCATTGGTAATGGCCGCTGCATAATCTTTTTTCTTTATATTTTGATAACCAGCTAAACTCAAACCAACTAAAATTTGAATAAAGCCAAAAATAACTGTTAATAATAAGATTTGAATGACATCATTTGTCGTAGAAAGAATCGGCTTATAAGGTAAACTTTCGCCAAAACAAGAATTATAAATAATCCCCCAAATAATTGTCGGAATACTTAAAATTTGGAAAAAGCGGACAAAGCGTTCGGTCCCACTTGGAAACACCATCACTTTTAAAGCAATCGTCGTTCCGATAAGCATCAATGCACCGTAACCAATATCTGCAACCATCATCCCGAAAAAGACTAAAAAGAACGGGAACATCCATGGTGTTGGGTCAATTTCATTATATTTAGGTAAACTATATAATTCGATGAGCATCTCAAACGGACGAATCAACGGATGGTTTTTCAATTTTGTTGGTACTTCTTGATCTATTTCTTCCGTTGTTGGATCTTCAAAATCAATATAGACTGTATCTGCGCCCAATTTTGCTGCTAATTGTTGTGTTAAGAGATTGACTTCATCTTCGCCAACCCAACCTTGTAAAACCAATAAATGCTTGGTTGTCACTAACTTACTTTGCGCTTCTAAACGACTTTTTTGGGCCAATAAATATTCTTCAGCAATTTGTAACTTATCTATCCATTTGCGCTTTTGTCCAAGGGCTTCTGTTAGTTCTCTTTGTTCTTTCAATAATTGCTTCTTCTCTTGATCGATAGCCTTTAGACTATTTTTCACTGTCCCTTGAATTTCAATCCGTGTTCGAACCACACTAAAGCGACTAAATAAGTCCTTAACTTCAGTCTCTTTTGCTTTTAAATAGATACATGCAAATGATGCAACCTTGGTATCATCATACACTAATTCCAGATAAACATTCTTTAAAGTAGCTACTTCTTGTTTAAATGACTCATAGTTTTCACTACCAATCTGTCCAAAATATACTTGCGTAGTAGCAGAGTCGAGATTTTCAAAATTCAAATCTAAATTCTGCCAGCAAAAGAGCGCTTCTTCTTTATCTGATAAATGTCTTAGCTTTTGTTCAACAGTTTCCCATCTTTGCTTTAAATCGAAAATTTCATGTAATTGTTGCGTGATGACTTCTTCTTTATGCAGTTGATCTAAATCATACAAAGATAGATTTTGACGTTTTAATAATTGATTTTTGACCTTGATGCTGCCATAATGGTTCACAAAATCAATGGCTTCATTAATTTTTTGAATTTTTTGTTGGTAATCAAACAAATCTTGGCTAATATCTTTAGGAGACACGCCACCAAAATACGTATGAACCCATTCATTTGATACATTTTGAACAAATACATCGCGCACTTGTACTTGCTGTAAATCTTGCAAGACTTTCAGCAATTCTTCTTGCCATTTACTTTGAGCAATCAGGGTTACTTTTTTCATTCTAGTGACTGCCATAGGTTACCATCACCTTTTCAATCACTTGCGCAACTGCCTTTTGTGCATTTTCTTGATAACTTGCCTCTAAATGCTGCTTAGTCGTAGCTACTTCTTTGGCTAATTTTTGCGCCTCTTGTGTCAAACTTTCTTGCTTTTGGGCTTCTGTTTTTTCAATAAAAGTCTTAACTTCAGCTTTATTTTGCGACAATTGCGCTTCATATTTATGTTGAAGTTCTAATTCATAGTCTTTCATCTTTTGTCGCAAAGCTTGCATTTGCGCTTCATTTTTCGACTCTGTTGCTTTAATTTTATCAAGCACTTCTTGCAATTGATTCACATCCTTTCAAATTTGGCTAAATACGCTATACTTGTATTCACCAATTCTAAGCACCATTAAATCTCTATTAAACAAAAAAATTGACCATTTCTACAAGAAGTCAGTCCTTCTCACCCCTTGAAGAACGCGATCCTTGAAGCATATGCTCAACCATTTCGTAATATTCGATTTACATTGGATAGTATAGCAAAACTTACTGAAAAAGAAAAGGAAAAAATGAAAACACCAGACCAAACAAAGTACATTTAAAATTATGAAAACACCTTCTTTTAATTATCAAAAAATCTTTCTTCTATTATAGTATATTGTCGATAATGCGATTTTTCGTTTATAGTATTTATTAATTTTTCTTAAATATTTCAGAAAATATAATCATACTTTTTTCAAACATTAAAAATCCCCCTAGAACCCCGAATTATTAAGATAACAATTAAAACAAAGAAAATATATACGGTTTTTGTTATATTATGTAACTCAAACAGTTATATCTAAATACCTTTAACTAAAATCACACTATTTTTTAAAATTCACTTTAAAGAATTAGTTGACCCTTTATAAATCTAAAATCACCATTCGTGAAAAGTTTAATTTTCTTTTTGATTGAGGTTAGATTCATAATATTGCTTGCAAGTTGATAACGTAATCGCTAAAATGAAGAATAAAGGAGGGGATATTTTTGGATGATTTAGATTACAAGATTTTGAATATCCTTCAGAGAAATGGTCGTATTACCGTTAAGCAAATTGCCGAAGAGTGTTTTATTTCCTCTCCATCGGTTTCTGTACGACTACAAAATTTAGAAAATAATGGCTTTATTAAAAATTACCAGGCAATGGTTAATTACCAGAAATTAGGTTACTCTATCAAAGCGTATGTGAACTGTGCCGTTAACGCGAAAGACAAGGATGCTTTTTACCAATATATTGAAGCAATTCCCAATGTCGTAGAATGTGATTGTATTACTGGAGATTATTCTATGCTACTAAAGGTATATTTTCCAAATACGGTTGACCTAGATAATTTTATTAATGCTTTGCAAAGATTTGGTGATACTAAGACACACATCGTCTTTTCTACCAATGTCGGCCCTCGTGGCGTTCAATTTCAAACCAATGCCTAACAAAAAGCTTCATCTCCTACTTGGAAATGAAGCTTTTTTGTATGGTTAAATATTTTCTTGATTTTGCCACTCTTTAGAAAAGAATTGGGCATTATTTAAATGATAATTGGTTGGTTCATACGGTTGCGCTAAAAATGGTGCAATTGCCTCATCTGCTCTTAACCATCCTCGCCAACCTAAATGAATGGTATCAGCCATGAAGAAGCGAACATTGGCATCCTTAGAAAAATCCGCAATATCGGTAAATCCTTGACTTTGTAATTGATACTTAATTTTTTTAGCAAAGCGTTGCAACATCTCTTGCGAAAGACCAGTATAATCACTCCACTTTTGATTTACCGGTGGAATGATAAATAAAACTTGCGTATGAGATTGGGCAAATTGATTCAATACCAATTGAAAATCTGCATACTCTGGTGATTGGCAGTAGTTCCATTTACGTTGAGAATTCTTCAACCCCTTGAGACCAAGTTCTAAGCGGGATTTATAAAAACCATTATCAATTTCAAAACGATTATTATTGGTGTGTTTTTGACCAATTTTTTCCGCTAAAGAATCTAAAGTTTGGTAATTATATTCACTCGGTAATTTTTTAGCAAAGTAATTGATTTTCTTTTCCTTTGATAACATACCGATTTGCGTAAAAAGATGATCCTCTTTTTGTAATAATTGATAATTATATTCTAAATAATGACGCTGTTTACGCGACAATTGATTCGATCCATTAGCTATCTCACTTAAGATAGCACTCATTTTTACATTGTCCTTGATGCGACTGAAACCAAGTAATCTTCGTGCATAATAACGGTCAGAATCACGCACTTGATCAATCGAAAGCAACCAATGATATAGTTCAAGTTCAGAAAAATAAGCATTGAACTCTAAATCTTCCATCCCCTTTTTCGTAAACCATTGCGGTGAAATAATGAAGACTGCTTTTTTATTTGTTAATTCCTTACTTAAAGAATTACTAATCGCAAATTGACTTAAAGACTGGGTACCTGGAGCCCCTAATAAAAATGGACGGTAGGAACGATGATATTTTTCAGCCAACACACTTGGATGAAATGGACTTAGACGACTTAACTCAGAAGAACCAAAAAACGGAACATACTCTCCTGAAGCAATAGCCGGATTTTTAATCGCCATGCCTCCAAATACGTTACTAGCCATACTCGTAGATGCTTGTTGCCAGACTTTCGGTTTTTCAATAGTTTTCTTTGAAGGCCAACAAAAAATCAGACCTAAAATAATAAGTGCGACCAATAAAGGCGCAAAATGACTTAGTATCTTTTTTGACATTATTGTATACCAACGTTAGATAAATAACGTAATTCCTTTCTTGAAATCAAAGTACAATTCATTCTTCTCATCCAAAATAACGCGAAAAGAGATAAACTGCAAGCCATTTTAAGTGTTTTTTGAAAATTTCAATAAAAAATCGGTCTTAAGAATGAGACTTCGACCACTGTTTGATAAAGGAAATCATTTCTAAAATAATTGGTTGAGCAAGATGTTCTCTTTCAACTAAATAAAAATGTCGTAAATATTCTTCTGATAAAGTTCGGTAAGGTAAATCTTTTGCCGCACGTTTCGATAAAAGGGTCTGTCCAAATCCTAATTTAAGCATTTCAACAATTAATTCATTATTTTGGATTTCGATGATTTTACTATCGATATTGTTTTCCTCCATAAAACGCTTCGTATAATGATAAACACCGGAAGTCCCCTCTCTTAGTAACCACGGTTGATCTTTTTGACCGACATAGACTAACTCATCTTGCATCAAAGCCGTTCGTTTCACCGATC
>JAEWFE010000154.1 GCA_023389005.1 Bacillota bacterium | reverse complement strand
CATAAAAATCGGTTCAATCTCCACACCTGCTAAGTATTTTCCCCACTTATTCATGACTACATATCTCAAAATTAATTCATCTGTTAAAATCATTTCCAATCACTCCTCCAGTTAAATTCACTTTTCTCTTTTCGTTCAAAAGATCTTCACACACTACTGAGCTGGTAGAAATAAATAATTTTCTCAAAATATAGGCCAATCTTTTGATTTATCAACAAATAATTGATTCATCTCTTTGACAATTTCATAAGGATTAATCATTGTTTCGAACACAGGTTTTGCTTCATCAATGCCTAACGCCTGGATATATCCTAATTGCAATCGTTGAAAATAAAACTTTCCGTGTAAAAACATCAATTGAATGATTTCTTTATCCGTCAACCAAGTATCAGTAATAATCTGCCTAAAATCCTTTACACCATTCTCCATCATAGTGAAATGTTCTTCTAAAAAATTTATTGCAAACCAATCATACCAAGAGGCAATAAAATTTAAATTTTCGTCATAAATATTTCCTGCTGTCCATTCAATACTATTACTTTTCTCTCTAGGTAAAGCCAAGAATAATTTTCTTCCACTTTTATCACAACCCAAATAATGAAAAGACAGATAACTGTTTGTTTCAATTATGATTACTTCTCTTTCCATAGTAACTCCTCCAAAGCTGAAATTAAGAATCAAGAGTGATATATTTTATACCTTGCTTAAAAATCATAAACTCCCTACCTCCATCATGAGATAGATAGATTTGATAACGTGTTACATAGGTAACTTTTCCTACAATAGCCTTACCATTTAAGAATACGATAGTTACTTTTTTACCTAATAAATCTTCTTCCTTACGTGTTCTAATCATTCAAATACCCTCCGTTCCTTTATCATAGATATATTGTATATGGCAATTGGACTCTTTTAATTTCAACCTACATCAGCTTCAAATAAATGTAGCTGATTCGGCTGATTTAGCGTTCTATTTAAGTCTTTAATTAATTTATCAATGACACTATGGCCAAATCCAAAAGCTTCTTCTAAGGCTCTTTTAAAAGCTTCTCGCTCTTGTTGCTTTACACCGATAATTGTAGCCATTAACGCTCTTGTTGACGCTATAGTTAAATGTCCATTCCTGCCTTTTTTCACTCTTAAAAATACTTTATTTTCACTTACAAGCTTCTTAATAAGCTTATCAAGTGTTGTTTTAGGTATTTTTAACACTTCAATCAATTCGTTCTTCTTTATGGATATATACGGTTTATAGGTATAACTATTTTCCTTTAAATATCTCAAAAAATCCTCTTCCCATTCATGTTGATGAGAATACATTCTTTCTTCCCTAGGCTTTTTAAACTTCCACCATCCTTTACGGCTAACAAATAAATCTTTATCTGAAATAGATTCATCTACCCATGTTCGGCACAACTCTCGAATAAAATCCCTGCTTGCTCCTTGATATTTCTCAGAATAAGCACTTTTGATGATTTTCTCTAATTCACTTTGCTTCAATGGATTTTCTAGATTTTCATTCACTTGTTCTAAGTTATACAAACACGCTGTATAGCTCTTTTTCGAGGAATAGTATGCCAACGCCAATGTAAATATGGTATTATTGCGTCCTAGTACACTTTTTTGACCGATAATTTTTACATTTCTGAGCAATAATTCGAACCAAGGTTCATCAATTTGACGGTATTCTTTTTTATCAAACATCACTACTTTTTTCTTTTCTTGCTCTCCTTCTTTCTTATCAGCAGTCATTTTCATAGACCAATGAATCCAGCTTTCAAAACTAGACACCTGGTGTTTATCAAAATAAACTAAATTTTCCTTTGTCGGAAAACGTGTGATACCAAAATGATTGCATCCAAGATCAACACCTGGAATTTCTTCTGAAAGTATTTCCCTGATATTTTGCGATATCATTTTTGCTACTTTAACAACTTTATAATTACTCTTCTTTGTTACATATGCAGGTTTATCTAAAGAGTAGAAGAGTTGGTATCCAGAATGAGAATGAGTAATTATGGTTGGGGAATGTCCTATCTTGTCTATACTTGCTAAAACCAACTCTCCTACATGCATTGAATTATCATCAATATCGACAACAAAACAATTAATTTGAGAAAGATTATCTTCTGAATGTCCTTCTACAAATTGCCTAGAGGTATCAGTATATCTTCCATAGCAATAGCAGTTGGGCGTCCAGTGACTTAACTGGCTTTGATTTTCAAGAACGGCTTCTTTGGAAGTAATTACAAATCCTCTTCCTTGGTTCATCAATTCCTTACTTCTAAATGCAAAGATTGCACCATTTCTTCCTAGATTGTCCTTATTCATTGGTTTCACTTTACTATTTAAAAATTTGTATTGTTTTAAACCATCATGAAGGATTGATTCGTATACTTCTGTTAGTTGCCATTCCATTTTAATCACTTCCAATTCTGTCAGCTAACTTCCTACTGTTTACCATCTAAACAGTAATAATAATTAAAATCGCAAGGTTTGTAGCAAACGGTACCTCAAACTCTATCAGGGTAGTAAGCTTAATAAAACAAGCCCCTGAATGTATGTGCCACGCCAATTCCTTTTCTTTCAAATTGGCAATCCCAACGCTGTTTAATGACACGCTCATCTGCGTTGAGTGAGTCTGTTCTCCAACTATTTTGTTCCTTGCTAAACAAAGTTATTCTTTATCAATATCCTTGTCAGTTTGGATATCATTTGCCAATGTTTACAATGGCAAACAGTAAGAAGTTAGCTATTATCTTAATCTACAATTTTTAAACTTTTTAAATGGTTATACGCTTTTGTTTTTGTCTCGGCACTTAACCTTTTAGGCTTTAAGTGATTATTCACTTTTATCCTTGCTTTCCAATTTCCTTGAACCGAAACTCTTAAAGCTGCTTTCGTACTTGGACGCTGGGCGATTACTCTATCTCGCTTATCAAAGAGTATTCGTATTTCAGGGAAAATCTCTTCTACTGATTTTTCAGCATAATATACTTCAATCGGTTTCCCTTTATCAAAAATGGTTGTAAATTTTTTAGCCCACCCATTAATTATTCGCCACCGACTTCTATCAAATAATTTTGCGGTAGCTTCGATTGTCTTTAAATCTTCAACACGAATCATTTCTCCCTGCATATTTCTTTCCAACTCCTTAAAAAATTTTTTATAGCAAAAAACTCTCAACTATCTTCTTTTTGATAATTGAGAGTTTCTTAAACTGTTATTCTATTTTCTAATCGTATAAGTAATATTAGATAATTCTAATTTTTAATTTCTGTTTTAGGGAAAAACTTGACGCTTACCACAAGCGGCTTTACACCATTGAAATCAGGGAAAATAAAAAAACAGAGAATGACTCGTACGATACGGTCTTCCTCTGCCTTTTTTGAATGGAAAAATTGCCCATCCATTGATAAGAATGATTACCCTATGAATATACTGACTTTTCCTTTAAATGTCAAATCTATCTGAAAAATACCCGACAAACCATCTGTGCTTGTCTAGTGATTTGCGTTAAGGTGTAGTCTACAGAAATGGTAATCAATACTTTGCATTACTTAATTCTAAAATTTACAAATATTTTTGTATAGTATTCATCCAATTTGATTTAGCCGGCAATAAACGTAAAACATCAACATATTTGTTCTCTTCTTGAACATCATAAAATAAAATATAATCATCAATTAAAATATATCTAATATTTGTACTAATATCTAACCGAAATGATAAGCCAACACCGGTAAATGGAAATTCAGATAACTTATCATAAATTAACGATTCCAAATTAATAATAAATTTTTCAATATTTTCAGGATATGTATCTAATTCTTTTTTATAGAAAACAGATTCTTGAACATCTCTATATACTTGACGCGCAACATTCACAGTGTATTTCATACTCATATTCCTAAAATATTCTTAAACTCTTCACGAGAAACCGTTTTCTCATTTCGCAAAGATTGGTATCCTTTCTGCAGTTCTTCAAATAACCTTAGTTTAGCTTGTGTTTTTCGCCACTCTTCAATATCTACTACCGCATAAGCTGCTGTTCCATTGCGAGTCAAGATAACTTGTGATCCAACACTAACATCGCTTAATTTCTGGTTATAGTAACGTAAATCTGATACAGGCATAATCGTTTCCATTTCTCAAGACTTCCTTTACTTAAAATTTTACTAAATTATATCGTGTATTATTACTTTTTTCAAGAATATCACTCTAATGGATTCAGAAAAAATATAATATGTTACTTACCCAAAAAAAATACCCGACAAACCATCTGTGCTTGTCTAGTGATTTGCGTTAAGGTGTAGTCTTTATCCATCGCCTGAGCTAACGGGATCAGCTGCGAATGGATGCTAAAACTGGCCAAAAGTACCTCTGACATTTGCCCCAAATCTTCACCTAAAGCTCCACATAGCGCAATCGTAGGGACCTGGTATTGTTTGGCTATCTGTGCCACACCAAATGGAACTTTACCAAAAGCGGTTTGTGCATCCATCTTGCCCTCGCCAGTAATCACCAAATCAGCACCGGCAATGTGGGTGGCTAATTGCGTCAACTCACTGATTTTTTGAAAACCTGGCGTAATTTGTCCGCCTAAAAGCACCAAAGCACCTCCAAGCCCCCCTGCAGCGCCGGTCCCAGGAATTTGCTGCAAATCAATGCCTTTTGTTTGCTTAAGAAAATCAACAATCCTTTGTGCTTGTTGGGCTTGTTGACTCAAATAAGTCGGATTGCCCCCTTTTTGCGGACCAAATATCATACTAAAACCCGAACGTCCGGCATAAGGATTGGTCACGTCGGATAAAATGGTCAGCTGTACCTGGCTAAAATCTGCCATCTCGCTAAAATCCAGCTGCGAAAAAGCCATCAAATCCGCGCCCTTTACGCCTAAACCAGCCAAAAGCCCCATCCCGCCATCAGAAGTCCCACTACCGCCTAGACAAATGATGATTTCGCGGACCTTGCGTTTCAAAGCATCTAATAATAATGCTGCCAAGCCAAATGTACTAGCTTGTTGAATCGTGTCCATGCTTGGAGTAATTTTATCAATGCCGACTACTTCTGCCACCTCAATTACCGCGATATCTTGACTCAATAAATAGTTGGCCGTGATAGGACGGTTTAATAAATCCACCGTGGCCACTTGGATGAATTCACCGCCTAATGCCTCATAAATCGCCTGCATACTTCCTTCGCCACCATCGGCAATCGCTTGGCAAGTCACGCTTATTTGCGGATTATATTGTGCAATGCCTTGTTTGACCGCTGCATTTAATTCTGCACTCGTCGCACAACCTTTATATGAATCAATCGCCACTACAACTTTTTTTACCATCTCTATGTTCCTTTATCATTTATAATTTTTTCAAGGCTTCCCAAGCTGCCTCACAACCTTGGTTTAATCTGTGTTCGCTGGGTAGCTCCGGTGCATCTAAGCCGGTCTGTCTTGGAAAATCTTAAAACATCGGGATTTTCCTGACATTCCGGAAACCTTAGCTGCTTGGAGCTGACCGACCCAGCTCACATCCTAATGAACGGTGTAAATCGACTAGCTACTTCGGCGTATAAGCCACCCCGTCTGGGAAAGTCTTAACTTTGGGGACTTTCCCGACGTGTTGGACAAACTTATCCGCTCGTAGCTGATCAAGTCGATTTACAACCTAATGAAAAAAACGAGTATGTGCTTGTCTTTTGCCACATACTCGTCGTTGTTTTTATAAAGTTTTCACTGGTTCAACCACTAAATAACGATAAGGTTCATCGCCTTCTGAATGGGTTTGAACATATGGCACATTGCTTAAAGCCGCATGAATTTGTTTTCTTTCAAAAGCTGGCATTGGCTCTAAGAAAACTGGACGTTGACTGCGTTTGACTTGTTGTGCGGTGCGATCAGCCAAACGTTGCAAAATAGCTTGACGTTTTTCACGATAATCCCCCACATTTAAAACAACAGATAATTTATTTTT
>JAEWFE010000098.1 GCA_023389005.1 Bacillota bacterium | reverse complement strand
GCTAAAATCAATACCGCTTTTTGTAAATGGGCTTGATGTTCAGTATTTTTATGTTCGCTCCAAACCGTCATCCAAGCACCTAGAATAATTAAGACTAAAGCTAAGGCGCCAATGATTTTATCCATTGAACTTGGCCAATCACCTAAAGCAATTACACCCCTAAAAAAAGCGATACTCATTGAAAGTACCGCTTGTTTATGAAATATTGTAAGAAAGGCTAATATTAAATATTATCGACTTGATCAAAATCTAGTTCAGCGCTTGTTGCACGGCCGAACATATCGATATTTACTTTTAATTTTTGTTTTTCATCGTCAATTTCAACTACTTGACCTTCCATACCAGCAAACGCACCCTCAATGATTTTCACCGTATCACCTAAGCTTACTTCTAAATCAGAAGTACGTGTGCTCATACCGATAGAGCGTAAAATTGAATTGATTTCTTCTGGTAATAATGGTGCTGGTTTACTTCCTGCGCCATGACTACCAACAAAACCAGTCACACCAGGCGTATTACGAACAATATACCAAGATTCATCTGTCATTACCATTTCCACTAAGACGTAACCTGGGAAAGTTTTATGAACGATTTCTTTTGACTTACCGTTTTTGATTTCTGTTTCTTTTTCTTCAGGAACAACCACGCGGAAAATGTAATCCCCCATACGCATGCTTTGTGCACGTGATTCAATGTTTGCTTTTACTTTATTTTCATATCCAGAATAAGTGTGTAAGACGTACCATTGTTTTTCAAAAGTTTCCATTGTTTTCTCCTATCTTTATATACTCTTATTTGCAACCTAACAAAAAAACCTCAGGCCACCTGAAGTTTATCTACAGACACAGTATAGCAAACTTTACAAACAATTGCTATACCAATCATGCAAAAAAGCGAGCCAAAATCGACCCGCTTTTCGATTATTTCAAAATCAATGCTAATAAATTTTGAATGACCGTATCCATCACAAAGAACATCACCGCAAAGATAATTGAAGTTTCGATTACGACAATGGTATCTTTACGTAATTGTTGTTTGGTTGGCCAAGTCACACGTTTCATTTCGTCAATCACGCTTTTAATAAACTTCATGCCACTTACTTCCTCCTACTTAGTTTCACGATGTAAGGTATATTGATTACAATATTTACAAAACTTATTAATCTCTAAGCGTTTATTGGCATTTCTACTCGTACTAACCGCTTTAGAGTAATTACGTGAACCACAAACGGAACAAGCTAAGGCTGCTTTTTTGACTGCCATATTCATCTCACCCTTCCATTTGAAATACATTAATGTTAAAGTATCACGCTTTTAACAAACTGTCAACCACTTACCTTATCGACATCATTAATGACTTTCAGACAAATCTTCTACGTCAACCACACGGAAATGTTTGCTTTCAAGTGCCTCGATAATCTTATCACAGGTTTCTTTATCGACCTCTTTCGGAAGGGTAAACAGCGTACGACGGACAAACTGTTCATTTTCTAAATCAAGGGTGATACAACTCGCAATGCTGGCATACTTAGAAATAATCTTACCAATCGTCGCAAATTCCCCACGCTTACCAGGAGAAGCCACCGTCAAAACGTAGCTTCCTTGATTGACATTCCATGACTGAGAAAGCATATTTAATAAAGAACTGTGGGTTAAAATCCCATAAAACTGATTTTGTTCGTCCAACACAGCAATATAAGGTAATTCTTTAATGGTAAAGAAAACTTTAAAAAAGGAAGAATCCAAATAAATAAATTTTGTCGCATTCTTCAACAAATAAGTAACAGGTAGATTCATATCTCCACCATTTGCAATATGACGATAAATATGCATTTTATAAATATTCCCACGGAAAATGCGGCCGGTTTCATCTAATATCGGTACACATCGAAAGCCTGATTCTTCAAGGATATCCAATGCTTCTCTTAATGTATTGGTTTCTTTGACCGTTGTTAAATTTTCTTTTTTATATACCATGGATTTCAATAACATAAAAATCACCCTGACCTTTTTTATTCTCTTTTTATTATACTATAGTTTCACTCAAAATGGGAATGATTCTCGCCATCTTTTTAGGTTTATTGCTTTGTATTATTTTAACATCGTGCTATAATAGCTAGGAATGATTTTTTAGAAATGGAAGTTAAGTATGGAATTATTTTATCATTTATTAGTGAATCCTAATTCTGGTGGTGGCCAAGGGCGGATAGATGGTGAGCAAGTGATTCAATATCTAAAAGCTGCCAAACTTCCCTACAGTGCCCGTTTTACTAGCCATCCTGATCATGAACGCCGCTTAATCCAAGAGATGGCCGTCCATGATTTAAAAACTTTTGATGAAAAAATGCCCCCAGATGAAGTCTATCCCTTATTAGTCGTGATTGGTGGCGATGGTACGATTCATCAGGTGGTCAATGAATTATATCGTTTAAATAAACAAATTCCCATTGCCTATATTCCTGCTGGTTCGGGCAATGATTTCGCTCGCGGCTTAGGCTTAACCCGAGATCCGATTGCCATTATGAAGCAAATCATTGCAACAAAAGAACCTCGCGAATGTAGCATCATACATTATATAGAAGAAATCTATCAAGAAGAAGGTTTGGCACTCAATAATATTGGCATTGGCCTAGATGCGGCGATTGTCTATGAGACCAATCACTCAAAAATCAAAGGACTGCTA
Organism: Bacillota bacterium; assembly: GCA_023389005.1. Taxonomy (GTDB): domain Bacteria; phylum Bacillota; class Bacilli; order Lactobacillales; family Enterococcaceae; genus Enterococcus_E. The sequence goes on along the minus strand of JAEWFE010000098.1, from coordinate 2,080 downwards.
CAAAAATTTAATTTGCATTCTTTTTCTTATTTATCATCTGTTATCCATACTTTGATGAAACAGCGTCCTTTCCCAATTCTAGTCGAGGCTAATGGCAAACAATATAGCTATCCCAAGACTTATTTATGCACCACTTCCAACCATCCATACTTTGGTGGTGGGGTGCCGATTGCTCCTAATGCTTCCGTGCATAATGAAAAAGTCGATTTAGTCGTCATTGAAAAACCTTCTTGGCTACTAGTGCCATGGATTGCTTTTCACATTTTCCGCAAAACACATTTAGATAAGAAATTCTGCCATTATTTCCAAGCAAATAAGATTAAAATCGTTTCGACCGTCGCCCAACACGGACAAGCAGATGGCGAAGAAATGGGTGAACGCAGCTTTGACATCACCTTCAACACACAAAAACAGCTATTTTGGTACTAATGCAACGGGACTGACCCATTAGTCTCTAATAAAAAATGAGTATATAAATAATCCGAACATTCATCGTTGATTTTATTAATCAAGTTGAATATTCGGATTTTATTTTTTATTGATTATTTATTTCATCATAAAGATTTCTTTTTTGATTATCTTGCTAAAATACTTTTGTGGCACCTCGTTTCTTTGCATTTAAAAAGCCCGACTACCTTTTCACAGATAATCGAGCTTTGAATTTAGGCAATTTTTTCTACTGCTGGTTTGCTACCATCTTGAATGAAGTACACTTTATACCAAGTTAAGAAAGTGAAAATGGTCCAAATCTTACGGCGTTCATCCACTTTTCCTGCAAAGTTATCATCTAATAAGCGTAAAATTGCTTCTTGATTAAAGAATTCTTCAACAAAATCAGCGCTGAATAATTCACGCACATGTTTGTAATATTTTTCTTCACGCAACCAGTCTTTAATCGGTACAGGGAACCCAATTTTTTCGCGATTATACCATTCTTCTGGCAAATGACGACTCGCTGCTTGGCGGAAAGCAAATTTCGTATTTTCTTCATTAATCAAATATTTAGACGGTACTTTTTCCGCTGTACGCATCACTTCGATATCCAATAATGGTACTCGCAATTCTAAAGAGTGGGCCATGGACATCTTATCTGCTTTTAATAAGATATCTTTTGGCATCCATTGGTGAATATCTAAATATTGCATCTTTCTAATTTCGGTACGGTCGACGACACGGCGATAATTTTCATCGACAATTTGTTTCACAGTTGGGCTCTTTTGATACTTAGGTTGAAGATAACGAGTAGTTTCGGCTTCTTCAAAGACCTTTGCTTGCCCAATAAAGAATTCTTCCGCTGGTGCAAGGTTGGTATACATGTGGAAGCTACCATGGAAGTGTTTGTTCTTTAACTTACTTGCGATAAAGTAGCGTGCACGTTTTGGTAATTTCTTTAAGCCATTCGTAAACACGCGGATCGCTTTAGAACGAGTAAAGAAACCATAATTGACATAACCGGCAAATAATTCATCGGCCCCTTCTCCACTTAATACGACGCGCACATCACGACTAGCTAATTCCGCTAAGAAGTATAACGGCACACATGATGGGTTTGAATCAGGTTCATCTAAGTGATATTGAATAATTGGGAACATTTCAAAGGCTTCTTCCCCTTTAATCACTGTTGAGGTATTATTTAAGCCAATCATATCGGTTAATTGACGAGCTTGAACAGATTCATTATAACTTTCATCGCCAAACCCAATTGAATAAGAATGCTCTGGACGTAAAACACTAGTTACATAACTAGAGTCTACTCCACTAGAAAGAAATGAACCTACTTCAACGTCAGCGATTTGGTGTGCTTCAATAGATTTCACAACTGTATCATCAATTAAATTGACTGTTTCTTCTAAGCTCATATCTTGTTCGTTATCAGCAACATCCCAATATTGTTCGATTTTTAATTCACCTTGATGATAAGTGAAGTAATGTCCCTCTTTAATTCGGAAAACCCCTTTAAAGAAAGTTTCATCTAAAGCAGAATATTGGAAAGTCATGTAAGGTTTTAAGGCTTCTTTATTCAATTCTTTGACGAAATCAGGATGTTTTAAAAAGCTCTTAATTTCTGAACCATACATAA
>JAEWFE010000047.1 GCA_023389005.1 Bacillota bacterium | reverse complement strand
TTAATATCACTTGGTGTAATCCAAATGTTTTCATTATTTTCATTGGTCCAGTATTCTTTTTTTGATGTTGAGGGAGTATTGCCTGTTAATATTTTTCCAAGTTCAATTAGTTTTCGCTGTTTCCAAGTATTTAGACTATTATTTTGATTAATAATTTTGATAACTCTCTATATTAAATGGTGAAATTAGATAAACATTTTATTTAATAAATTATTCTTCAAACATTTTAATTCATTAATCCTGTTTAGGTGAAATTTTAAGCTTCTATCAAAAGAATTAAATACATTACCTATTTTTTGTTGTTCTTCAATTGTTGGAAAATATACTTTTAAATTTTTAATTATTGATGCAGATAGATTTCCCTGTCCACCTTGTAAAAATGTTTTAATTATTTTTTGTTTATTTTTTCTTAGCCATTGAGTAATATATTCTGAATCTACACTTTGCACCGGCTTAATTACTAAAATTGCTTGATTTATTGCACCATCAATTTGAGCACGTGCAACCTCACCACTTGTTGCTCCGTACATTGCGTAAAGAATATCTCCTTTTGAAACAAGACGGGCTGAAGAATTATCTAAACCTAATTTACTAATATAAAGTTCAGTTTTACATTTACCTATTTCTGCAGATCTAATAAACGGAATTTCTCCATTATAGTATTCTCTTACTCCAACTGTAGGGGTTCCACCTGAAAAACTCGTTGACATTTCCCCTAACTTCCGCTGTTTCCAAGCATTTCTGTACTAATTTTGACTAATTGTTTGTGTATTAAGCCAGATTTAACTAGAAAATTTGCAAAATTATTTATATAATAGCCTACATTTTATTAACTGTAGAACTAAAAATTTTCTCGCTCTTGAATTTTTAATTGCTGCCTACCATCATACAAAAAATCATCTGAAAATATTTCTAAACTAGCTAATAAATTAGACCATTCATTTTCGAAGGGATTGCTTTGTGTTGCTTTGATTTTTTCTTTACCCTTATTAAGCTGTTTTGAGTGTGGAGATTCATTTTTCTTGTGTGTTAAATCGCACATATTATCATCCTTCTTTCTAGCTTTAATATATTCAGGTAATGGAATACAGTCAAATATATATGTATAAATAAATTCTAAACCTCCTCGTGAAGTGATTTTCGTTGTATTATTCCCTATTTTTTCGTTATCAGGAGAAAAGCAGGATGTTCATGAAAATCAATGCCCTTGAATATTGTCTTTGTGTAATTTGTGTCATTTGTAAAAAAATATTTTTTTTGTAATTATTCCCATAAAGTTCGTGCATTTTAAAAATAAAATAGTATAATAATAAGTGTAAATGAAAAGGTTTTCATTATTAAAGTTCTGTAGGAGGTTTTGTAGTATGTCAACAATTCAACAATTTAGTCGTAGCGAAATTACCAAAGAGAATCCACACTTTTCCCCATTTAAAGTGTTGGTAGAATCCGCTTTTTATGGCAATCATGTGAGAAGCGTTCTAGATATTCAAGAAGCCTATGAAATGGCTAAGAATGCACCCGGTACAGTCGTGACTGATATGCCCATCTTACATGCCAAAGATTTAGGGTTAGCTGAAGATACCAAGATTTTGGCTAATAATGATGGCGCTATCGTAGGACGTACCGCAGCTGCTCGGGTTATTGTGACTGAACCTGGCATTGATCGTGAAGGATATCGTCGTGTCTTACGAGAAGCCGTTTATCAAGCCACCAAGCAAGAATTCTATAAGACAGAAGTAGTGGTAGGACTCGATGAAGAATTTATGGTTCGCAGCCATTTGATGCTACCAAAAGGCTTTGAAATGAACCTATACTCATATATGTTGAACTTCCAATTAGCGACTCAAGAATGGTTAGACAAATATAAACAATCCAAACCCTATCCAGAAAATGATATTTATATTTTTGCCAATCCAGAATGGTCTCATCCAGATTTTCCAAATGGACTTGCTTTATTTATGCCTGAAGCAAATGTGGCTGCCATCCTAGGTTTACGCTACTTTGGCGAATTGAAGAAAGCAACCTTAACTTTAGCTTGGGCAACGGCACATCGTAATGGTTTTGTGGCTTGCCATGGGGGAATGAAGCAATATCACTTACCAGACAAGACCTTTACGATGGCAGCATTTGGTTTATCAGGTTCAGGTAAATCAACCATCACTTTAGCTAAGCACCATGATGAAAATTCGAAAGTAGAAGTATTGCATGATGATGCGTTTGTGATTAATCGTGCGACAGGAAGTACAACTGCTTTGGAACCAGCTTATTTTGATAAAGTACAAGATTATCCATTAACGGATGACGCGGTAAATTATTTCTTAACTTGCCAAAATGTCGGAATTACTTTAGACGAAGATGGTAAGAAAGTATTAGTTCTTGAAGATGTGCGTAATGGGAATGGTCGTACAGTGAAATCTCGCTATGTTACACCTAATCGTGTGGACCATCTATCTGAAAAAATCGACGCTATCTTCTGGATTATGAAAGATAATACGTTACCACCAGTGATTAAAATCAATAATCCTACGTTGGCTGCTGTGTTTGGCTTGACTTTAGCGACTAAACGTTCAACGGCAGAAAACTTAGTCGGTAAGGTTCGCCGTGATCAATTAGTTATTGAACCATATGCGAATCCATTCAGAAGTTATAAATTATCTGAAGACTATCTTGCTTTCCGTGAATTATTCGCAAACCAACATACGGCATGCTATGTATTAAATACAGATGAATTCAATGGTAAGAAGGTTACGAAAGAAGTTACATTAGGAAGTATTGAAAAGATTATTGCTGAAAGTGGCGAATTCAAACCATTTGGCACGATTGAAGATGTAGAATACTTAGCAATTGATGGCTATCCAGTTGATTTTGAGGATAAAGCATATTGTGAGCGCTTAAAAGATAGAATGGAAACCCGTTTAGACTTTATCCAAGCACAAGATCATCTAAAAGACGGCTATCATGCATTACCTCAAGAAACTGCCGAGTTAATGCGTAAAATTGTGAATCAATTGAGTTAAAAGAAATAGGCTATAGCTAGTTTTAGGGTTGTCATAGATAGGTTGTAGCCGGTAAAGAGGGATTAAAAATGTTACTATTTGAAAAGATGATTATTTTATTAACAATTGTTACTTATCTGGCGAATTATTTAACCTATTTGTTTATGAAGCACAAAAAAATCAAAAATGGTTTTGAACGGTGCTCTCTATTTCTAGCAGTGAATATGAGCTTAATACTTTTTGATGGCGTATTTGCCGTTATTGGTAAGATTTTATTTGATGAACTCTTGCTATTAGAATAAACAGGAAGAAAAGAAGTCCAGCGATGCAAGATGCTGCATCGCTGGACTTTTATTCATCTTTGGCTTTTTTTCGTAATTGTAGGTAGTATTTCACACAGATAGCAAGCATGATTAAACCAGCCGATATTTGTAATAGCCCCTCAATTGTCGGGGCGTTATACACACCTTCATCTGCTAGAAAGAAAGTCAATAGCCAGGTACTATTTTGGATAAATAAAAACATCGCTGCATAGCCAAACACTTTGCCAGTGATTTCCTTTTGCAAGAATTGTATCACCATACCTAAAAGGCAAGTTCCCATAATCAGCAGTATCAGCGTTTCCATTTTCTTCACCTACTTTTTTCTTTCATTATAGCAAACATCTGACTGAAAACGATTGAATGTCAGGTGTTTTTTTTTATTTTTTTGAAATTTTATCAATTGATTGAATTTTTTTCTTGCATTTTTTCGAGATTGGGTATATTATGACAAGGTGTCATGTGACAGAGTGTCATAAATAAGCGAAATGAGGTGAGCTTATGCCAACAGAAACATTTTTACATTTACCCGAAGAAAAGCGCAAACGTATTACCGATGCTGCAATTCAAGAGTTTTCGCGTGTCCCATTAGAAGAGGCATCGATTGCTAATATTGTGAAAAATGCGGAAATTCCGCGAGGGAGTTTTTATCAGTATTTTGAAAATAAAGAAGATGTCTATTTCTATTGTTTTCAAACGGTTCAAAGTATTGGATTTGACTTCTTAAAAGAGATGCTGATTG
>JAEWFE010000348.1 GCA_023389005.1 Bacillota bacterium | reverse complement strand
ATTATCGGTTACGCTTAAAAGAAGATGAAGCGGGATTCTTGGCATTACATTTAGTAAATGCGAGATTAAATATGGATGATGCTGATGTTTATGAAGTGACAGATTTAATGAAAGAGGTATTACAAATTACAAGCTATTATTTCAAGTTACAATTTGATGAAGATTCACTTTATTATTATCGATTCACAACACATGTTCGCTTCTTCGCTTCGAGGATTACCAGCGGAAAACAAGCAACGGATGAGACGGAAGATGATCTATTATTATTAATTCAGCAAAAATATAAAAATGCTTATCAATGTGTGGATAAAATCGCCCAGTTTATTCAGAAAAAATATCATTACCAAATGGGCAAAGATGAACGTCTTTATTTAACGATTCATGTAGCCCGACTCGTTCAAAAAACCACACAAGAAAATGAGAAATTATGACAAAGGAGCACTTATCATGGGAAAATATCGAGAACTCGCTGAGAAAATTGTCGAAAATGTCGGCGGTAAGAGCAATATTAATAGTTTGACGCACTGTATTACTCGTTTACGTTTTAAATTAAAAGATGAAAAATTTGCTAATGATGATGTATTGAAAAAGATGGATGGCGTTGTAACAGTGATGAAATCAGGTGGACAATATCAAGTAGTCATCGGAAATCATGTGCCAGATGTTTACGCTGAAGTTATTGAAGTTGCTGGAATTTCAGGAGATGCTGTACAAGAAAATGGAAGCGGTGGCAATTTGTTTGACCGGTTGATTGATATCATTAGTGGATGTTTCCAACCATTCTTGGGTGCATTAGCTGCGGCAGGTATGATTAAAGGTTTCAATGCTTTACTTGTCTTTTTGGGAAATGTTGGTTTATTCCACTATACTAATACTTCTGGAACATATTTAATGTTAAATGCTATTGGTGATGGAATTTTCTACTTTATGCCAATAATCATTGGTTATACTTCTGCAAAAAAATTCGCCTTAAATCCAATGGTCGGAATTGCAATTGGTATGGCTTTAGTTTACCCAAGTATTCAAGGTAGTGCTTTACAGTCAGCTTTTGAAGCAACAGCGAAGCAAGGTGCCGCTGCGCCATATAATTTATTTGGCTTACCAGCATACACCACCTTTTTAGGGATTCCTTGGGTTGGGGCAAGTTATACAAGTAGTGTAGTGCCAATTATTTTCATTGTTGCCTTTGCAGGACAAGTTCAAAAGTTAGCAAAACGTATTATCCCAGAAGTGGTACAAACATTCTTAGTGCCATTCTTTGTATTATTGATTGCTTTACCAGTCGGCTTTTTAGTCATTGGTCCAGTAATTAGTGCTTTAACTGATTTATTAAGTGCTGCTTTTACTGCTTTGATGAACTTCTCACCAATTGTTTATGGTTTGCTACTAGGATTCTTCTGGCAAGTACTTGTTATTTTTGGTTTACACTGGTCAGTGGTACCTTTAGGGATTTTACAAATTACGCAAAATGGATTCTCAATGATTTTAACACCAGCTTTTGCACCAAGTTTTGCACAAACAGCTGTAGTTATTGCGATGTATATGAAACTAAAAGATAAAAAATTGAAAAACTTATGTCCACCAGCAATCATTTCCGGAATTTTCGGGGTAACAGAACCAGCTATTTATGGTATTACTTTACCTAAAAAGACGCCATTTATCTATTCAATGATTGGTGGAGCCCTTGGTGGAGCTGCATTAATGTACTTTAAAGTCACAGCTTATACAATGGGCGGATTAGGAGTATTTGGTTTCTTTAACTACATCACACCAAAAGGAGACGCTTCAGCAATTGTTCCTTCAGTAATTATCATTTTATTAGTAATGGTTCTTTCATTTGCATTGACTTATTTCTTCTGGAAAGATGATAGCGTGGAAGAAATTGAAGTTGTGGCAGAAGCGACTAAAGCTGTAGGTCAAAATGAAACAATGGTAACTCCTGTTGTAGGAAAAGTCTCTCCATTATCTACAGCTAGTGATGAAGCTTTTGCAAACGGTCTATTAGGAAAAGGGGTAGTTATTCATCCTGAAAAAGGTGAAGTTCGCGCACCGTTTAATGGTACAGTCATGACGCTTTTCCCAACTAAACATGCAATTGGTTTAATTTCTGATACAGGGTTGGAAGTACTGATTCATATTGGTTTAGATACGGTTCAACTTGATGGAAAATATTATGAAAGTTTTGTCACACAAGGTCAAAAAGTGAAACAAGGGGATTTATTAGTTACTTTTGATATCGAAAAAATCAAAGAAGCAGGCTACAATGTTGAAACCCCTGTGTTGATTACAAATGTTAATGATTATCTAGATATTGTTGAGAATACACAAGGCTCAGTCAAAGAAAATGATGCCCTTTTAACAGTTTTAGCTTAGGAGATGGGAAATGAAAAAACGTTATTATATAGGTGTTGCTTGCTTGGTGGGATTATTATTAACCGGTTGTTCAAATCAACAAAAAGGTACAGATGAAAAGAAAGGTGAACAATCTAATTCTTATTCAGTAAGTACAGTATCCCAAACTGAATTTGGTAAGGTGAAGGGAATAAAGGAAGACCATACATATATTTGGTATGGGATTCCTTATGGTGCGGATACTTCTGGAGAAAATAGATGGCATGCACCTAAAGATCCAGAAAAATGGAAAGATGTGTTAGATTGTACCAAACCTGGGGAAGTTGCTTTACAATCTGGTTCGAAAGGTGTAACAGGTTCTGAAAATGCTTTGAACCTCGATGTTTACCGCCCAGATAATTCTAAGGATAAATTGCCAGTCTTAGTTTATATTCATGGGGGGAATAACCAAACGGGCCAAGCTCAAGAGATTTCGGGTCAATCATTTGTAAAAACACATGATGCAATCTATGTATCCGTGAACTATCGCTTAGGGGTTTTAGGTTTCAACCCATTGCCAGCACTTAAACAAGGAACGGATGAAGAAAAATCAGGAAATTACACACTATTAGATATTAAACATTCCTTAGATTGGATTAAAGATAACATTTCTAATTTTGGTGGGGATGCGAAGAATATTACAGTTTCTGGTTTTTCTGCTGGTGGTCGTGACGTAATGGCGATGCTTATTTCTCCAATATTTAAAGGAAGTTTTCAAAAAGCTATTTCATTTAGTGGTGGAATGACTACAGCATCAGTTGAACAAAGTCAGCAAGTTTTTGCTAAGGCTTTTGCTCCTTTAGTGGTTGAAGATAAGGTACAGCCAGATGAATCAAGTGCAGTGAATTGGTTATTAAGTGATGATGCAAAAGTTCGTGATTATCTATATCAATTGTCTGGTGAACGTTTAGCTAAGTTAATGGGAAATGCAGGTATTCGAATGGCTGTTTTTCCTCATTTATATACTGATGGCGTTGTTTTACCAAAAGAAGGATTTGATACTAAAAACTATAATGATGTGCCATTAATGATGACAACTGGTCAAACGGAATTTTCATTGTTTGGTCGATTTGATCCGTACTTTGCGAAAAATGTAGCAGATCAATCTATTGATAAGGATGCAAATGTCAAAGCGCAATATGATTTTATCAATAAATATGGTGGAAAGTTATATAGCTTATTCAATGTAACTGATTCTGCAAATAGAATGAAAGCAAACTATCAGTCGCCGATATATGGAATGGAATTTACTTTTGGTAATGATGTTTCGGTAGTAGGTAACAAAATGGGGATATTCGGCTCGTTCCATGGAGTGTTTGTACCTTTACTAGATACTAATAGTCAAAACTATACTGCTTTAGTGGGTGATGCCTATCAAAGTAAGGGTGCTAAACAATTAGCAACGACTTTCCAAGATTATGTTTATCGATTTATTTCTACAGGCAATCCAAATGGAAAAGGGTTAGAAAAATGGTCTGATTGGCAAGAGAATCAAGATTTGTTGATTATAGGTGCAACGAAAGATAAAGTCACTGCTAATCAAGAACCAAAATCCTATACTTATGACGATGTATTAGCAGAAATGAAAGCTGATCAAACATTAGATAGCGCGACAAAAGAAAAACTAATCAAACAAGTATTAAATGGCCGTTGGTTTAGTTACCAGTTAGATAAGGAAAACAATAATTTGTCTGATTTTTATACCAAATAATCAATGATAGAATACACCCCCCTGCAGCTAGCTTCGTGCGTATAGCCGGCTGCAGGGGGTGTTTTTTTATACTTCTAACAACTGATTAATGGTTTCGGCGGTCTTTTTGAGGTTTTCTTCTAGTTGTGCGAGGCCTTTGAATCCTAGACGTGTGGTTGGACCAGAACAGCCAAGAGCCGCAATTAATTGACCATTTTGATACAGGCCAGTCGCCATACAAGTGAGGCCATATTCATATTCTTCGTGATCATAGGCAATATGATTTTGCTTGATTTTTTGTTGTTCTTCACAAAAATCAGGATAGTGAATAATTGTGTTGATGGTACGTTTAAATAACGGTTTATGATAATATTTTTCTAATTCATCTGCTGCCATTTCGCTTAAAAATATTTTACCCATAGAAGAGCAATACAGGTCTGTGACTGGTGTTAATGAAGATTGTAGCATATAGCTTTCTCCACTTTCAGAATGAATAATATAAATTTCATCCCGATATAAAATCGATAAGTTAATCGTTTCACCAGTTTTTTGTGAAAATTCTTGCATATATGGTTTAGCTACTTTAATCAATTGTTGCTCATTTAAAGGCGAAGGTTGGTATTTTAATATTTTGTAACTAATCGCATAAATTTCATCTTCAATTTGCATGACGATGCCGCGATGTTCTAAGGTTTTTAAAATCCGAAAGACAGTGGTTTTGGCTAGTCCAGATAATCTTGTTATTTCTGAAATCCCTAAAGGACCGTGTTCGCTCAATAAATCTAAAAGTGAAAAAGCATTGTCAATTGATTTGATTAGATCATTTTCTTTACTCATCGAATTCCTCCATGCCTATTTTTCCTTATTATAGCAGAAAATTTTTTGTGATAAAACTAACAATTCTTTGTTGACAGACTCTGTTAAAAGATGTACAATCTTTTTCGGAATGGTGTTCCGAATTTGCTAAAAGGAGAATTGAAATGGAGAAAACAAAAGATAATTCATATTTTATCGGACTCATGAAGTTCATTATATTTACAGTGTTAGGAACGGTTTTAGTACTGATTCCCTTTAGTTTTGATGGCTCAGTGGATACAATTCTTTTCCACTATTTAAAAATTTTCGTGAAGACATTCAATGGGCCACTTAGCGCGATTATGGTTGCATTTATTGTTTTGAGTGCGCTTTTATCTGTAATTGATCAAGTGAAAAGCGACACAATCATCCGTAAACAAAGACTACTAAAGAAACTCTTTTCTACTAGTCTGTTTTATACGATTAATCGCGTAATTGGCGCTATTATTGCTTTGATGGTTTATTTTAAAGTCGGTCCAGCATTTATTAATTCACCTGATACGGGTGGTACGATGTTATCTTTAGCTACTCAGTTATCCGTACTAGTACCGATGATGTTACTTTTCCAAACCTTTATTTTAGAGTTTGGTGCAATGGAATTTTTAGGTGAAATTGTGGGTGGTATTGTAAAGCCAATCTTCAAGGTTTCTGAAATTTGTGCGGTAAATATAATCAGTGCTTGGGTTGGACCAGGAAATGTTGCGATTATGGCCACTGAGGAGTTTTTCCAAAAAGGGTATTTTACTGTTCGTGAAATGGCTGTTATTGGTTCACAGTTTGCTACAGGTAGTATTGGTTGGATTGTTTTGGTGAGCTCGGTATTAAATGTTATTGATTATTTTGGGTTGATTTTAGCAGGTTTAGCTGTAGTGAGTGTGATTGTTGCAGCGATTGGTGTCCGCATTCCACCGTTATCTACTTTCCCAGATACTTATGCGGATGGTTCGACTGTTTCTAAAATCAAAGTGGAAAAGACCGGTAATTGGTTAACACGTGCTGCGAATAATGCCGTGCGTCGTGCCAATGAATCTAACTTTTCGAATTTTGTTGCTAAAATTGACAATATGACTTTCTACGTATTTTGGTTAACGCCAATTATCGTATGTTGGGGTACGCTTGCTTTAGTGATTTCATTATATACGCCATTATTGAAGATTGTTTCTATGCCAGTGGAATGGATTTTAATGTTATTTGGTGTTGCAAGTCCTGAAACCACAGCAAGTGCGATTATGTCAGGACTAGCTGATAATTATTTACCGGTTATTTTAGGACAATCTGTTGAATCTGCAGTCAGTCGTGTGATTATCGCTATGATGAGTATTATTCAAATCATTTATTTATCTGAAACTGCGACATTACTGATTTCAACGAATAAACAGATGAAATTTTGGCATGTCATCGTCATCTTTTTAGAGCGTACTTTCTTATCATTAGTATTTGTTATTTTGATTGCGAAATTTTTTGTTAGATAGATAGGAGAATTTTCATGAAAGTAGTAAGATTATTTGAAGATAATATGTTTGAACATGAATTACAAGCGATTCAAGCTTTAAATTTAGATTTAGAAATGGTGGTACGTCCTAGTCAAACACCAAGCGAAATTATTGAAAATGCAAAAGATGCGGATATTATTATTACCGTGTATGAACCTTTGACTAAAGAAGTCTTATCGCAATTACCAAACTTGAAATTAGTGGTTTATCGTTCTATAGGTTTTAATTCAGTGGATTTGGCTTATGCGAATGAACGTCAATTGCCAGTTTCACATATTACGCAATATTGTGTCGATGAGGTGGCGAATTATGTCGTCGCGGCTATCCTTTCACATAATCGTCGTATCCTTGATTTCAATCAATCGGTTAAAGTCGATCACAAGTGGGATTACGAGTTGTTCCCAGATATGCGCCGTCTATCTTCATTAACCGTGGGACTTATCGGATTTGGCAATATTCCACGCTTAGTTGCGCAGCGTCTACAAGTTTTTGGCTGCAAAGTGATGGCTTATGATCCGTTTGTTCCTGCAGAAGTTTTCGCAAATGCAGGTGTGACACAAGTAAGTCTTGAAGAAATTTTTGCGCATAGTGATTATATTTCTTCACACTTACCATTAAATGATAGCACGAAAGAAATGTTGAATGCTAAATTATTTAATCTTTGTGAAAATCAATCAGTCTTTATCAACTCTTCACGCGGTGGAGTGGTAAATGAAGAGGATTTAGTCGCAGCCTTGCAATCAGGTAAACTTTCTTATGCGATTTTAGACGTGGTGCATAGTGAAGATCCTGATTTGAGCAAACTACCATTTATGCAGATGGATAATGTTGTTTTAACACCGCACATTGCTTTTTACTCTCAAGAAGCTTTCATTCAAGGCGTACAGGACAACTTTAAAAACATTCAAGCCTTCTTAAATGGTGATTTGGCCCATGCAGAAATTGTCAATCTAAAACAAATTCAAGCATAAATCAAATCTTAAACAAGCAACCTCGCAAATCGGGGTTGCTTTTTTTAAACGTCTTTTCGGTTTTTGATAGATTGTTCGTGATAGTATAAGTAAGTGAAATGCATATATTTTAATAAATACTTGAGTTGCTCAATCTGTTGTGAAGTGTTAATATTAGTTTGTAAAAAACGAAAAAACGTTAAGGAGTAGAAAAATGCTAGTTCAATTTGCGGTGACTAATTTTTTATCGTTTAAAGAAAGGCAATGTCTATCATTAGAAACAGGTCCTTATTTACGGAAATATCCAAACAATACATTTTCTGTAATACCCGAAAATTATGGTTCGGATATTAAATTGATAAAAAATGCAGTGGTTTTTGGCGCGAATGCTTCGGGAAAGAGTAATTTAGTTGAAGGGCTGCATTGGATGAGAGAAATGATTCTACACCCTAAACAATCAATTAATGAGAAATTGCCTTACTATGCTTTCCGTATGAATCAATCAAGTATGAATCAGCCTACTGTGTTTGAAATTGAATTAATTTATCAAAAGATGTTGTATAAATATTGTTTTTCATATAAAGAAGACCAAATTTGTGATGAGTGCTTTCAAATATATGATAAAAAACAAGACGATTATACTGCCTATTTTGAAAGAAAAAATGGCCAAGTAACGATAATTCCTTCTAAATATCAGGGTTATCGCGATGAGCTTAGAGATAATTTACTAGGCTTGCATCTGTTACAGGAAAAAAACGATCAGCATGCAATCCGTATCATGAAATGGTTTGATGAGCAACTTGTTTTATTTGATCGTCAATTAATGAATCTAGAGTTATTAGAAGACGAAGAAAATAAGTTGCGATTATTATCTTTTTTGAAGTTAGCTGATATGAATATTGTTGATGTTGAACCTGTGTTTGATTTAGTTGATGGAAAAACTAAAATGAGTCAGTTATATGTTGTATATAATAAATATGACCAAGACCATTTATTGGTAGGCAAGGAACGCATCAGTTATGCTTTAGAATCAGCTGGTACACAAAAATTAATTACGCTAGCGTTACATTTATTGTTTAATAAGCAAGGAAAAGTCTTTATTTTAGATGAATTTGATGATGCTTTTCACCAAGAGCTTTCACTTTCGCTAGTCCAGTTGTTTAATGCGACTGAGGATGGTTCGCAATTCATTTTGACAACGCATGATTTGCAATTAATGGACAATCAATTACGCAAGGATCAAATCTATTTTATTGATAAAAATTATCGTGGAGAAAGCCAGCTGTATTCCTTATTTGATTTCGCGGAAGACACTAAAGGTTCGAGAAGTGACATTACCTATTATCGTCGTTATCTTAAAGGGTTGTTTGGCGGTATTCCCAATATAGAAACGCAAAAACTTATTGATTTAGCAGTAAATAGAAAGTAAGTGGGAAAGTTGGGTAGAGAGAAGAGACAAAAACGCCATAAAAAGCCACGACCGAACGTGATGATTTTTTGTGAAGGTGAGACGGAAGAAGTTTATATTCATATGATTAAGCGTAGGTATTCGGCTAAGAATGTACTGAGTAACAAAATCAAAGCAAAGTCTTATCGCATGCAGGGGTTAACGTTGGTTCAACATGCTATCAATACAATTAATAAGATGAGTAAGAAGCGGAAATTCAAAAAGTTCTATGAAAAACAAATATTATTGAACGAGTAAACAATTTTTATGTTTGTCATTTAATTCGTTGAGGCATTTTTGACGAATCGCCCTTGACTAATTCTGTAAAATGGCTTGC
>JAEWFE010000346.1 GCA_023389005.1 Bacillota bacterium | reverse complement strand
TAGTTGTCTGGTCTACTGATATTGGTGCTTATATGTTTGGACGTAAATATGGTAAAAACAAATTATGGCCTGAGATTTCGCCAAACAAAACGGTTGAAGGGGCTTTAGGTGGTATTTTATCTGCGGTAGTTGTAGCAGTGATTTACTTAATCATTTTCCCAGCGAAACAGTATTTTGACCATTCTTTATTTACTGTAGCATTGATGACGATTGTTTTATCCGTGGTTGGTCAATTTGGCGATTTAGTAGAGTCAGCCTTTAAGCGTCACTATGGTGTGAAAGATTCAGGTAAGATTTTGCCGGGACATGGTGGCATTTTAGACCGCTTCGATAGCATGTTGTTTGTATTTCCAATCATGCATTTATTAGGTTTAATTTAAATATTGAGATAGTTAATTTTCAGCGATGGAGATTAACTATCTTTTTTTGGACTATCAAATAAGTAGAACATAATTTAGTAGTTTACGATTTAGTAGTTTATGATATACTAAATATATAAGTTTTTAACTGGATGCTATTTATTTAAGAAAGGATGTTTGCGATGTTTATTGGTCGTGATAAAGAATTGGAGACTTTAGAAAAATGCTATTTGTCTAATAAATTTGAATTTATTGTAATGTATGGTCGACGAAGAGTGGGGAAAACAGCATTAATCAGCAAGTTTATTGAGGATAAGTCTGCAATATATATAATGGGAATCGAATCAAATGAAGAGCAAAATTTAGCAAACTTAAGCCAAAGTATATTCGAGTTTGAACTAGGGAAAGAAGTAAAAAGTCAATTTCATAACTTTCAAGAAGCATTAAATTATATCTTTGAATTGAGTTTAGAGAAACGAGTTATTTTAGCAATCGATGAATATCCATATATTGCCAAGTCAGATATGAGTTTATCCTCTGTTTTGCAAGGGTTAATAGATAAGTATCGAAATGATTCAAAGTTGATGTTAATATTATGTGGTTCATCTATGTCTTTTATGGAACAAGAGGTTTTAGCTTACAAAGCGCCTTTGCACGGAAGAAGGACGGCACAAATGAAGCTGAATCCTTTTGAATATAAAGAGGTAATAAAGTATTTTAAAAACGTCTCACCCTTGGATAGTGCTTATTATTATGGGATTGTTGGAGGAACACCGCAATATCTTATTCAAGTGAACCAAAACTTATCTATAAAGGAAAATTTAATAGAGAATGTCTTAAATCCAAATGCATTTCTTTATTCAGAACCAGAAAATTTATTAAAACAAGAAATGCGAGAAGTAGCAATGTATAACGCAATTTTAACGGCAATTGCAAACGGTAGTAGTAGAGTTTCTGAAATAGCGAGTAAAGTGGGTGAATCAACAGCAATGGTATCCACATACTTGCGAAATTTAATCGCACTCCAACTAGTAAGCAAAGCCGTTCCTTATGGTGAAAAACAAGGGAAAAAGACAATTTATCGTTTAAATGATCCTTTATTTCAATTCTGGTTTCGTTTTATCCCTCAACTAACTAGCTTGATTTCCAGAGGGGCAAGTGAACAAGCCTATCAATATATTGCGCCACACCTTGATCAATATATGGGGTATATTTTTGAAAAAATCTGTACCGAATATTTATGGCAAAGATTGCTTCAAAATGACTTAAGTTTTACCTTTTTAGACTTAGCCAGTTGGTGGGGCAATAATCCACAAACGAAAAAGCAAGAAGAAATCGATATTATGGGAACTTCCGGGCACGCGGCAGTATTTGGTGAGTGTAAGTGGAAAAATGAACGGGTTGGTACACAAGTGTTAGATCAATTAATTGAGCGCAGTCAAATGTTTCCGTATGTTGAGAATCATTATTTCTTATTCAGCAAAACAGGTTTTACACCAGCTTGTCAAGAACGGGCCGAGCAATTAGGCAATGTCGAGTTGGTGACTTTTGCGGATATTTATACGTATCTGTCTAAAATTTAACTTTGCAAAATCATGTCTACTCTGTTAAATCTTCGCAATATTTAGCTAAAAAACTTTAAAAATAAGATAAGAAACTGTAAAATAGTTTATAAGTGAGAAAAGGTGTTTACCAAAGAATTTGTTTAGATTAAAAATAATTTTTGAGAAAGCGAGTGATGAGATGAAATCGATTCTAGTATTTTTGATTATCTTTTCAGTTATCGTCATTGTTCATGAGTTTGGACATTTTTATTTTGCACGTAAATCTGGTATTTTAGTGCGTGAATTTTCTATCGGGATGGGTCCGAAAGTCTTTGCCAAACAAGGAAAAGATGGGGTGGCCTATACGATTCGCTTGCTTCCTTTAGGCGGCTATGTGCGAATGGCCGGTGCAGATGAAGGTGGCGATTTAACACCAGGGATGTTTATTTCATTAGTCGTCGATGAAAATAATGTCGTGCACAAGATGAATTGCTGCGAAAAAGTGGAATTGGAAAATAGTATTCCTTTTGAGGTTGCCGATAGTGATTTAGAAGATGAACTTTATGTAGAAGGCTATGTCAATGGAGAGGATAGCAAGCTTGTGCGTTTTGCTGTCGATCATGATGCGACGGTGATTGAATCTGATGGTACGGAAATTCGCATCGCACCACGAGATGTACAATTCCAGTCAGCTAAATTATGGCAACGCATGCTTACCAATTTTGCGGGTCCGTTAAACAATTTTATCTTAACTTTTGTCTTGTGTGTGATTTTGGTCTTTATGCAAGGTGGGATGAGTGATCCGAATACTTCCAAATTAGGCGAAATTATGCCCGATTCACCTGCTAGTCAAGCTGGATTGAAACAAGGGGATGAAATCAAAACGATTGCTAACAAGAAAATTAGTAATTGGAATGATTTGGTAGATGAAATTCAAAAAAATCCAGGAAAATCACTTAAAGTCACCTATACACGTGATGGTCAAACCAAAACAACAACCTTAACACCTAAAACTGTGACGGTCAATGATGAAAAAGTGGGTCAAATTGGTATCACCATGTATAAGAAAACTGGTGTGATGACCATGATTACTGGTGGTTTTGAAGTATCGCTAAATATGGCCACACAAATCTTCCAAGCTTTAAAATCAATTATTGTTCAGCCTGATATTAATAAATTAGGCGGTCCAGTAGCCATTTTCCAACAATCTGCGCAGGTAGCCAATGAAGGTATCATCACGATTATTGCGTATATGGCTTTGATTTCGGTGAATATTGGGATTTTTAATTTACTCCCAATCCCTGCATTAGATGGTGGCAAACTCGTCTTAAATATTTTAGAAGCCATTCGTCGCAAACCATTAAAGCCCGAACAAGAAGGCATAATTACCATGATTGGTGTGGGAATGATTCTATTGCTCTTTGTATTAGTCACTTGGAATGATATTCAAAGGATGTTTTTTAGATAATTTTTAGGGGTTAAAAATGAAACAGTCAAATTTATTTATTCCAACTTTAAAAGATTCGTCTACAGAGGGTGCCGAGTATATTCAGCTACTTTTAAAGGGTGGGTATATTCGTCAAGTGGGGAGTCATGATTTTGCTTACCTGCCTTTAGCCAATCGAATAATTCAAAAGTTAGAATTATTATTGCGCGCTGAGTTACGTGCGATTGATGCCAATGAGTTACGTTTTAGTGTGACTAATCAAGTAGCGCAGCAAGAAAATGTTTTAACCGATAATCAGTTGCAGCTGGTGACTGATTTAGCTTTAACTGATTTTTCGGTCATTCAGTTATTAAGTCGCGAAATTCAGTCTTATCGTCAACTACCACTTACTTTTTATCAAGTCCAAACTATTGCGGTAGATGAAGTGAAGCGAATGCACTCTTTATTAAAAGAAACGCATGAACTATTTGTCGATGGTTTCTTTCTTCATCCAACCGAAGAAGGCCGGGAAGCAATCTATCAGCAGCTGTTGATAGCAATCAGTCAGTTTTTAAGTAAATGTGAGATTGACTTTGCGATGTTAACTGGCGATGGTATTCATGCCTTACAATCAAAAGTTTTTACTGGAGATACCGAAAATGGCTATGAGACAGTGTTGAAGGCTTCTTTAGGTTCGTATGCAGCTTTACAGACTTTAGCAATTAGTCAAGGTAGTAACAAGGTGAGTGCGAAAAATTATCTACCATTGGAACATCTTCAAACTATTGAAAAGGATGCGCCAAGGTTACAAATTCAGCTATTCAAACAAGCAGAGAAAATCATTGCCGTCTTTATGCGTCAAGCGGATGAATTAAGTGTAGTAAAATTGCATAAAGTTTTAGCAACCGAAGAGATAGTAGACTTTGAAGGTGAGAAGGTTTTTGCCAGTTTGGATGATTTGTTGGCTGAATGTGAGATTTACGCGGATGAGACCGTCTTAACGCAAGCAAATTATACGTTGGCTAATTGTGGGTTCCTTGCTAAAAACTATCAAAATGTCAATCTCGCAAGCTTTGAACAAGTTCAATTTGTTGATTTGCGTTTGGTTCATCCTGGTGAAACAGCGATTGAAAGTCAAGGTATACTAGAGGCAAGTTCAGCCGTCAGAATTGCCCGTGTGGAAAATATGCGTGCGATTGATTCTTCTGTTTTTCACGTGACCAATGATGAAAATGAGCGTGTACAGATTGAATTAGGTCATTTTGCGATGAATTTGTCGGAAATTTTTGCCTTAATTGTCGATCAAAAGCGTGTGGGTCAAAAGATGAGTTGGCCTCGTGCTATTGCGCCCTTTGATGTGCATCTGATTGCTGTGGAAATTCAAGATTATTATCAAAAGCAATTGATGCAGTTTGTTGAGGAAAAATTAATCCAGGCTAATTATGAAGTGCTTGTCGATGATCGCGAAGAACGTATTGGCGTGAAATTTGCTGAAGCGGATTTGATTGGTTGTCCGATTCGCATCGTTGTCGGCAAAAAAGCTGCCGATCAAGTTGTGGAATTAGAGATTACGTCTAGTCAATCGAAGGTAGAAGTGCGTTTAGATGACTTACTCGGGACATTAGAAATTCTATTAGCTCAAAATGCAGAATAAGAAGTGGTAGCCGTGAATTTTTTTCGCGGTCTATCGCTTTTTTTGCTATAATAGATTGTACGTTTATTTTTGTAAAAAGAAGAGGTGTCTGTTTTGTCTATCCAACAAGAAAAATATCATATCTTACTTGAACAAATGAAATTATCACCTGAAATTTTGAAACATCCTTTAATCAAGCAAGGTCAGATGAAAGAAGTCAAAGTCTTAAAAGCAGAACGCAAATGGCTGTTTTATCTACAGTTTGCGGAGATTTTACCCTTTGAACTTTATCATTCATTTGTGAGTCATTTAGAAGCGGCTTTTAAGAATATTGCAGAAGTTCAGTTATTTATTGAAGCTGAGAATACGCAATTTAATCAACAGTTATTGCAAGATTATTATTCCTTGGCACTTGTGAAGGCGCAATGTGATACCCCAATGTTACAACAAGCTTTAAAGGGACAAAAACCAATTC
>JAEWFE010000213.1 GCA_023389005.1 Bacillota bacterium | reverse complement strand
AAATCAAACAAAATGGGAAGTTAATTAGTGAATGGACATCAGAAAAAGGACAATCTCATGTAATCAAACTGCTTCCAGGCACATATACTTTCCATGAAGAAGCGGCACCAAATGGCTACTTGAAAGTTACTGATTTCGAATTCACAATTGATGAAAACGGCAAAGTGACAGTTAAAGTAGGTCAAAAAGATGCGAAAATCGTTGATGGAAAATTGGTTGTAATCGATCAACGCAAAGACAAAACACCAAAACTACCGAATACCGGTAAAGAGCCGAAGAAAGAGCAAAAACAATTACCTAAATCAGGAACTCAAGCTATCCACCCAATGGCAGGCTTGGCAATGATTTTAGTAGGTCTATCTGTTTTTGGATTGAATATTCGCTTTCGTAAAAATTAATTAAATGTTGTCTCAAAAGAAACCTTGTGGATTGAAAGAATTATCCATGAGGTTTCTTTACATTAGGTTAATATTGTAACCGCTTTAATTAAAAGATGGCCCCTTTAAAATCTAAAGTAAAGTTATAAATCCACCTATATGTGACATTCTCAAATGACGCATATAGGTGGATTTTTATGTATTATGGTGCAATCCCTTTTAACAAAACTTCAGTCCAGTCTTCAGTAAATGGTAGAGCAGCTTGATAGATTTCTGGGTGAGAAAAGCCATTCACCATTGCTTGTGTATAAAGTAGTAAAAATTCATCACTATATTTTTCGTCAATCGCTCCTTCTTTGCGTCCCTGTTGCAATAATTTTTTCATCACCGCAAAAGATTCTTGGGTGTAATCATTCATTTTTTGTGCTAATTTTTGATCACTTGTTTGAGTATAATAGCGCATTAAGTCTAGGTAAAATTGTTGTTCGGTCTGAGCAATCGTATCGACTTTTAGTTGCGTCAATGCCATAAAAGTCTCGGTAAAGCTCTTATTTTTAGCGAGGATAACTTCACTTTTTTGCTTCATTTGATCTAAATAGTAGAAAAAAGTTTCCTGGATGAGGTTTTCCTTGGTTTCAAAATACTTAAAAATGGTGGCTTTAGAAATGGCTGTTGCTTCCACAATTTTTTGAACGGTTAGATTATTAATGCCATTTGGGTGATTCATAATTGCTAAAGCTGTTTGTAAAATTTGTTCTCTTTTTTTGGCACTACGCCTTTCAAATCCATTCATTACGATAATCCTTTCCTTCGTTTTCTCTATTCAATTATAGCGAAAAAACGAAAATTTGTGAACTATTTTAGCAAAATAAGTTCAAATCATATTGACAAGTCAATGCTGAATGTTTATTATTGAACTGAAATTATCCTTTTAGTTCAAAAAAGAAGGTGTTTGAATGGAACCTATTGTAAAAATTGCGCAATTATCCAAAAATTTTGGGAAAACGGCCGCGCTAAAAGAAGTCAGTTTTGAAGTTTATCCAGGGGAGGTTGTCGGTTTTATCGGACCAAATGGCGCAGGAAAGTCCACGACCATTCGGATTATGTTAGGGTTATTGAAAAAATCTGGTGGTACAGTCACTTTATTTGGTAAAGATGCCTGGCAAGATTCTTTAGTCATTCACGAATCCATCGCTTATGTTCCAGGAGATTTAGCTTTATGGGAAAACTTGACGGGCGGGCAGACGATTGATTTATTGATGAAATTACATGGTAAAGGAAATCAAGCAAAAAAAGAGGAGCTTGTCAAAAAATTTCAGCTAGACTTATCCAAAAAGATTAAGAGTTATTCAAAAGGAAATCGGCAAAAAGTCGCCTTAATTGCAGCTTTGGCGGTGGATTGTGAGCTTTATATTTTAGATGAACCAACGAGTGGCTTAGATCCTTTAATGGAAAGTGTCTTCCAAGCTGAAGTCGCACGCCTCAAAGCGGAACAAAAGGCCGTCTTGCTATCTTCGCATATCTTGAGTGAAGTAGAACGTCTGGCAGACCGAGTTGTCATCATTCAAGAGGGACGTGTCGTGGAAAGCGGTACATTAGAGCAATTACGCCATTTAACACGCAGTACGGTCCATTTAGCCTTAAAAGAAAATATCGCAGTATTAGAAAATTTAAACTTTATTCATGATTGGACGCAAACTGCTCAAAATCAAGCGACCTTTTCAATTGATCATCAGGCCTTAGATGATTTACTGAAAGAATTGAGTCGCTATCAGGTGCAAAAGTTAGAAATCTTACCACCAACTTTAGAAGAATTATTCATGCGCCATTATCAAGTGGAAAAATAAGGGGTGAGTGCGATGAAAAATGATTTTACCCAAACATTTGCCTTATTACGTTTTCAATTGCGTCAAAAATGGTTGTGGCTCTCACTTTGGTTGCTTGGGCTAACGGCTTTTGCTAGTGGGTATGTCCCTGCTTTTGAAAAAATTGCAGAAGACCAAGGGAAAGTTGGCTTATTTGTTACTATGCAAAACCCTGCTATGACGGCAATTGTCGGGCCATTACCGGTTGATGTGGCGAACAATTATACAGTTGGGGTAATGTATGGCCATGAAATGACGCTTTTTATCGCTGTCGTTACGATGATGATTGCAGGTAGTTTTATGATTGAGCAGACAAGAAAGACAGAAGAAAATGGTCAGCTAGAAATTCTTAAATCGCTGGGAATTGGTGCTAGGGCTTATAGTATGGCGGCTATTTTACTGGTCTTGATCCATGCGATTTTAATGGTCGTACTGATTAGTGGAATTTTAGTCGCTTACCAGGTCAAAACAGTGGACCTCGCTGGTAGTATCTACTTTGCTAGTTCGATTGGTTTGGCAAGTTTATGGGGGGCTAGCCTTGCTTATGTCTGTGCCCAAATCTTTCCGACCAGTTCACAGGCACGCGGCATTTTCTTTAGTCTTGTCGGTTTGCTTTATTTATTAAGGGCTAGTACCGATGTCAGCAATCTCGACTTTTCTAAAATCAATCCGCTTGCTTGGACTTATTTAGGTCAACCTTTCCTTTGTAATAATTTGAATTATACTTTGGCGTTACTCGTGCTCACTTTGGTTTTATTCCTCGTAGGTATGAGGCTAGAGAGTCAGCGCGATTTAGGAGCCAGTCTGTTAGCGGCGCGCAAAGGAAAAACACAAGCAAAAGGCTATTTAACGACACCTTTAGGATTTATCTTTTATCTGAATAAAGGAATAATCATTGCTTGGTTAATAGCGGACGTGATGATTGCTTTAATGTATGGTTCGATTTATGGGGATATTGATACTTTTGTGAGTAGCAATGAATTAATCAGCCAAATGTTTGCCAATGATGCTTCTAGTTTAATTGATTCTTTCACTTCTTTAGTTATGGTTGTTATGACGGCCATTGGATTAGTGATGCCTTTAGTCGTGGTGCGTAAAGTGCATACGGAAGAAGCCAAATCGCGCTTAGGCTATCTCGTGGTGCATCGAGTAAGTCGCGGAAAAATCTACTTATCTACTTTATTTTTATCGTTGGTATTTGGCTTATTGGCTATTGTATTGAATGGGATAAGTTTAGGAGTAGCTGCGGTAAGTTCGATGAAGGAAGAGAATTATGATTTTGTATGGACCTGCTTAAAAGCGGCGATGAATCAATGGCCTTTAGTGTGTCTATTTGTTGGTTTGATGTTATTGAGTTTAAGTTTACCTGCCGTTTTTGGTTGGCTTGTCTATGGGCTATTAGGTTATAGTTTTTTTGTGACGTATTTTGCAGTCTTGTTAGATTTGCCAAAATGGGTGGTACATACTTCACTATTTGATTTATTAGCCAAGATGCCGATGGAAAAATTTGAACTTGCACCATTTATTGGGTTAAGTGTAGCTGGCATAACGGCAATGTTAGTCGGCTGGTGGCTATTTATAAATAAAGAAATCAAAGAATAGAAAAAACCGCCATCTTAGTGTAAAAGCTAAGGTGGTTTTTTGTGCCAAATTTGCTTGATGTTCATTGAGAAAAAGGACACAATCTGATTTTAGATTATGCTATAATCCCGCATTTATCACTTGTAAAAAGCAAAAGGATAGCTAAACCTTTGATTTTCAAGGGTTTTGGCTATCCTTTTCAATTATTTTAGTGTTGTATATGAATTTTTAGCGTAGCTTTTAAGTTCTTCAAATTTCACGATTCCTCTTTGCCAGTCATGCCCGAGAAGTTTGTTAAGTTCTTTCATATCTGAATTTTCTTGAAGTCTGTAATAATCATCCTGTAAGTGTGTT
>JAEWFE010000162.1 GCA_023389005.1 Bacillota bacterium | reverse complement strand
CCATTGATTAGTCTAGCGGGGCGTTTATGAAACTGCCAATAAAATAAAGCAAAAAAACTAGTTGGAATTAAGAACCAAACACTGTGATTGATGATTTCTAAAAATAGACAATATGGAAGTAGAAAACCTAGCGATAAATAAATGATTTTAAGCAGTTTTTGATTTTGTTTTTTTCTAAATAAGTTAATTGCATAACCAAAAGCAGTGACAAAATAGATAATACTCACGATAATATCAAGGGTTGTTAGATTCATTTTTTCACTCCTAATTCATAACTTTCTACATTATAACAAAACTAAATGAAGTTGCAAGATTACAAGCTTTACAAACTTTTCATAGTCGCTGATAAAGAATGCGCAATCTTCTATTATTAAATTGATAGTCGTTTCTATTAGGAAAGAAGGTACAAGATGAAACAAATATATAAACGAAATTTACCTTTATTAGGTATCACTGAATTTTTCAGTTTTTTTGGCATTACTGCATTTTGGCTGTTGTTTTTAAGTCAGCAAGGGATGTCTTTATGGCAAATTGGTATTCTGGAAAGTCTTTTTCATTTAACCAGCTTACTATCTGAAGTCCCATCAGGCGTATTAGCAGATCGCTTTACTTATCGACGTAATCTCTTTCTTGGGCGATTCGTTACGATTGTTTCGACCTTATTTATGATTTTTGGCAATGGTAATTTTTTTCTTTATGCTCTGGGAATGATTTTTAGTGCATGGGGCTATAACTTTGATTCGGGCACAAGTCAGGCACTTTTATATGAAACAGCCAAAGAACTTAAGCAAGAATCAAGATATCTAACGTTCATAAGCTATCTTAATGGTATCTTAGAAGCCACTCGTACGTTAGGGATGGTTGTTGCCGGACTTTTAGTTCATGGTTGGCTTATTTATACCTATCATATTCAGATAGTTTGTTCTTTGTTGGGGATTCTTTGTATTTTGGGGATAAAAGAGCCTTCCATCAAAATGAAAAAAGAAGAAAGTCCGACTGTTTTGCAAATTATCCAGACAGTTTATCAGCTATTTAGAAAGCAAAGTCGACTATTCTACCAAATGCTGATGGTTCAGGTTATGTTGACTTTGATTACGATGTATTATTTTTATTATCAATCTCAGTTACCTTACCTTCAGTCTTGGCAAATTAGTTTGATGATGCTTTTATCAAGTGGCTGTAATATTTTGGCTATCTACTTGGCAAATAAAATCGGGCAAAAAATCAAGACGCAGTTGGTTTTATGGAGTATATTAGGATGCTCAGGGGTGCTTTTCTTATTCACCATTTTGAATAATCATTTTGTATATGCTGTAATATTTCTAGTGTCAGATGCATTAGTCGTTCTTTTTTATCCACTGTATGAAACTGAACTCCAAGCAGCCTTTGATTCAAAAGTGCGGGCAACAATGTTAAGTGTCTATGCGATGTTGGGGAGTTTTGCAATGATTATCTTATTTCCGTTCATGGGAGCGTTAATTGAACGTTTTGGTTTTATGTCTAGTTTCTTTGGTTTAGGAGTACTTCTCATTGCAATGAGTATCCTGTTTGTCTTGATACAAAAAAATAATAAACGCGAAGATTTTGAGTAAGTACTCGAAATCTTCGCGTATTTTTTATTCGCTATAACTGAATTGAACATGTTTGACTTTAATATGATCTTTGGCTAAACTGTCTTTTAAATCCGTTTTAAAACTATAGGAAATCTCATCGAAACTACTAATGACAGACATAGTGGTGTAATCAGCTAAATTCACTTTTACGGTTTTTTCAAAGCTTTTAAAGAGTTTGGTTTTCATTTGATCGTTTAATTGATTATTAAAGAGTTCATCTGTAGGAATTGGATGCATCAATAAAAGTGGTGCCTCGTTTTTATTTGTCGCTGTCAGCAATTCTTTTCTGGTTCCTTCTAAAGTAATATAGGCGCTGATATGGAAAAGATGATTATCCTTTGTTTCAGCCGCAGCATTAGGAATGACATAACTAAATGTGATTTTTTCTTGGTTGCTGGCGTCAAGTAGGCGATGATTAGAATAAGATATCATTGTAATCACACAGCAGATAATTAATAATATACAGCTTCCTACAAGTAAGATTCCTTTTTTAATATCTTTAAGGATTAAATCTTTATAATTCATGATAATTTCATAGTTCCTTTCAATCATTTCGCTTTTTATTATAGCAAGTATTTTACTGAAAAGATAGTCAAAAAATAGCTGACCCGAATTGAGCCAGCTATAGGATTAAATATTTAAGACTTTATTTAAGAAATCTTTGGTACGTTCGTTTTGTGGATTTTCAAAAATTTGTTGCGGCGTGCCATCTTCTAGAATTTTTCCACCGTCAGTGAAAAGTACACGGTTAGCCACTTCTTTGGCAAATCCCATTTCATGTGTCACAATTACCATGGTCATTCCTTGTGTGGCTAAGTCTTTCATTACGTTTAATACATCACCAACCATTTCGGGATCGAGTGCAGAAGTTGGTTCATCAAACAGTATGATATCAGGATTCATCGCAAGGGCACGGGCGATTGCGACACGTTGTTTTTGACCACCAGAAAGATTATCTGGTTTCATATCTTTTTTATCAGCCAAACCAACCATATCAAGCAGACGAATCGCATTTTTTTCAGCTTCATCTCGACTCACTTTTTTCAAGTCCATTGGTGCTAAAATAATATTTTCAAGGACAGTTAGGTGAGGGAAGAGATTAAAATGTTGAAACACCATCCCAATATGTTGACGGACTAAATTGATATCGGTATTTTTATCCATTAAATGGGCACCATCAATGACAATATCCCCACTTGTTGGCTCCTCTAATTTATTCAAGCATCGTAAAAAGGTTGATTTACCAGAACCAGAAGGACCAATGATACAAACCACATCTCCTTCTTTAATTGAAACGGAGATATCATTTAAGACAGTGTTGTTACCATATTTTTTGACAAGGTTTTGGACAGAAATTTTTTCAGCCATGAATTATTTCACCTTCTTTTCTAATACTTTAGCAAATTTTGTTAGTGCTGTAATCACGATTAAGTACATGACAGCAATAATGAAGTAAACATCGGCACTTTGTAATGTACGAGCAACGATAATCTTACCTGTTTGTAATAACTCTACCACACCAATTACTGAAATTAAGGTTGTATCTTTCAATGAAATGACAAATTGATTCACGAAAGAAGGTAACATAATCTTAATCGCTTGTGGTAAGATTATTTTTTGCATGGTCTTACTATATGGTAAACCTAAACTACGAGCAGCTTCCATTTGACCAGTTGGTACGGCATTAATCCCACCACGAACGATTTCAGCGAGATAGGCACTTGCATTTAAGGTTAAGGTGATGATACCCGCGGTAAAGTCAGGAATCGTAAAGCCAATTAATTGTGGTAGACCAAAGAAAATGAAGAAGGCTAAAACCATCATCGGAATACCGCGAATGATATCAACATAAACAGAAGCAAAGACGCGTAAACCTTTAATATGTGAGACAGCCATCAAACCAACAATTACTCCAAGAATCAATGCAAAAGCAAAAGATAATAATGCGAGTCCGATGGTTTTAAGTAAACCTGAAAGCAACACACCATAATTGTTTTTCAAAATACCAATAATGCCTTTTTCTGAAACGGTATCGGCTTTTTCTTTTGTAGTGGAGCCATCTTTAATATATTTATTAATAATCTGATCATATTTGCCAGTACGTTTCATTTCGGCTAATGCTTCATTAAACATTTCGATTAGTTCTG
This sequence comes from Bacillota bacterium, assembly GCA_023389005.1. Taxonomy (GTDB): domain Bacteria; phylum Bacillota; class Bacilli; order Lactobacillales; family Enterococcaceae; genus Enterococcus_E. The sequence continues at coordinate 105 of JAEWFE010000162.1, read as the reverse complement.
GATTTTGTCCTTTTTTCACAGCAAATCCATATTTTCCACCAGTCACTCGTTCAATCGGTGTTTGTAGCGCTTGTCCTTGGCTAATCGCATAACCAATTACTGGAT
>JAEWFE010000049.1 GCA_023389005.1 Bacillota bacterium | reverse complement strand
TCTACTGCAGATGGATGGTTATGACTTTCTGCTTTGAAAACGACTGCTTGTCCATCGCCAATATCGACAATCCCGGCACCTTCCCCAGGACCTTGTAATACTTGTTTACCTGATGTAGGGAATTTCTTTAATACTGGTTTTGAATTTTTGTAAGAGCAATGTTCACTCCACATAACAGAGAACAACCCTGTTTCCGTATAGTTAGGCATGCGATTTAAGATATTTTCAATCATCGCATATTCTTCATCAGTTAGGCCCCATTGCGTATATATTTTTTGATCTTTAATTTCTTGAGGAGTCGGTTCGATAAATTTCTTCATTAGTTTTGCGTCACCTTTCCGAAGTTTTTCAAAATAGAAGCAAAGAAACGCTTGCCATCAGCACTACCTAATAATTCTTCCATCGCACGTTCTGGATGGGGCATCATTCCTAAGACATTCCCTTTTTCATTACAAATTCCAGCAATATTTTCAACTGAACCATTAATATCTTCTTCATATGTAAAGACGATTTGATTATTGGATTTTAGTTTGGCTAAAGTTTCTTCATCGCAATAATAATTGCCTTCACCGTGAGCGACAGGAATTTGAATCACTTCATCTTTTTGATATTCGCTGGTAAATTTTGTTTCATTATTGACCACTTTTAAGCCGACTGTTTTACAAACAAAATGTAAAGAACGATTACGAATCAAGCTCCCAGGAAGTAAACCAGCTTCCGTTAACACTTGAAATCCATTACACGTACCAAAAACCATCTTGCCTTCATTAGCGAAACGAATCACTTCAGACATAATATTTGAAAAACGAGCAATCGCACCACATCTTAACGCATCACCATAAGAAAAGCCTCCAGGTAAAAAGACCCCGTCAAAACCTTCTAAACTTGTTGCATCATGTCGGACATATTCTGCCTCTGCACCACAGACATTTTTGATTGCCCACAACATATCCAAATCACAGTTGGACCCAGGAAATACAATCACTGCAAATTTCATGTTAAGCTTCCTCCACATCCATGATTTCGAATCGATAAGTTTCCATGTTGACATTTGCTAATAATTTATCACAAGCTTCTTCAATGACTTCTTCAACAGGACGAGTTCCAGGGTTGACTTGCATTTCGAAATATTTACCAATTCTAACCTCTTCAATTTCGCTATAACCCATGCGATGTAATGCTCCTTTAACCGCCTCACCTTGAGGATCTAAAACAGACTCTTTATAAGTAACATAAACTTTTACAAAAACCATGATTGTACTCCTTTATTAATTATTTTCAATTCTACGTAAAACTTCTTGATAAACTGGGACCAAATCACCTAAATCACGACGATAAATATCTTTGTCTAAATGATCATTGGTATGAACATCCCACAAACGACAAGTATCCGGTGAAATCTCATCTGCCAATAAAATCTCGCCTTCTTTTGTACGTCCAACTTCAATTTTAAAATCAATTAATCGAATATCTAAAGTTAAGAACCACGCCTTTAAGACTTCATTGACTTTTAGTGCCAATGCTTTGATTTGATCAATTTCTTCTTGAGTCGCAATATCTAATACTAAGACATGTTGATCATTAATAAACGGATCATCCAGACGGTCTTCTTTATAATAAAATTCAACGATTGGAAAACTTAGAGGTGTTCCTTCCTTAATATCTAAACGTTTTGAAAAACTTCCAGCAGCTACATTCCGAACAACGACTTCTAATGGAATAATTTTCACCTTTTGAATCAATTGTTCGGTTTCAGAAATTTTGCGGATGAAGTGACTTGGCACACCATTTTCTGCCAATTTATCAAAAATAAGCGAAGTAATCTGGTTATTCATCGCTCCTTTACCTGAAATTGCATCTTTCTTCAAACCATTCAGTGCCGTTGCTTGATCCATATACTCCGCTAATATTACGTCTTCTTCATCTGTACTATACAATTTTTTAGCCTTGCCTTCATAAAGCAGTTCTAGCTTTTCCATTTCGCACCTCGAAAATCATCATATTTATGAACGTATTATTCATCTATTCACATTCTATGTTACTTTCAAAAGATTTTCAATAATTTGTTTATATTTTAAACTCATTTTCTATATATTGTTCGTGTTTTTATTGATATCATTCAGTAAAACATTTTACACAAACTAATAAAAATAGACGAATGATTTGGAGTAACCATTCGTCTATATTTAAGTTATTCGCCTAAGCCAACTCGTTCAAAGATGGTGTCGACATTTTTCAGATGATAGTGATAATCAAAAGCATCATCTAAATCTTCTTTGGTTAAATGAGACATAATCGTTTCATCCGCTTCAATAAGTGGACGGAAATCACGTTGTTCATCCCATGATTTAGCTGTATTTGGTTGAACTAAATCATATGCTTGTTCACGCGTTAAGCCTTTATCGATTAATTTCAGCATCACACGTTGACTATAAATTAAACCAAATGTCGCATTCATGTTACGCTTCATATTTTCTGGGAATACCGTTAATTTTTCAACAATATTACTAAAGCGATGCAACATATAATCTAATAAAATCGTCGTATCCGGAATAATAATCCGTTCAGCTGATGAATGAGAAATATCGCGTTCATGCCATAAAGAAACATTTTCATAGGCAGTAATCATATGACCACGGATCACACGAGCAAGACCTGCCATATTTTCTGAGCCGATTGGATTACGTTTATGCGGCATTGCAGAAGAACCTTTTTGACCTTTAGCAAAGAATTCTTCCACTTCACGAGTTTCAGATTTTTGTAAGCCACGGATTTCAGTTGCAAATTTTTCGATACTTGTCGCAATTAAAGCCATTGTCGCTAAATATTCTGCGTGTAAATCACGAGGTAAGACCTGTGTTGAGATTTCTTGCGGACGAATTTGTAACTTTTCACAGACATAACTTTCAACAAATGGAGGGATATTGGCAAAAGTCCCTACTGCGCCACTGATTTTACCAGCTTCAACCCCTTTAGCCGCATGTTCAAAACGTTCGATATTGCGTTTCATTTCAGAGTACCATAAAGCGAGTTTTAACCCAAAAGTTGTTGGCTCTGCATGAACACCATGAGTACGTCCCATCATCACCGTATATTTGTGTTCTTTGGCTTTTTTAGCAATCACATCTGTTAAACGTTGTAAGCCCACACGCAAAATATCATTTGCTTGACGAATAAGGTAACCATAAGCAGTATCCACGACATCCGTAGAAGTTAAACCATAGTGTACCCATTTACGTTCTTCGCCTAATGATTCTGAAACCGCACGTGTAAAAGCAACCACATCATGACGAGTTTGTTCTTCAATTTCTAAAATACGATCGATATCAAAAGTTGCATTGTCACGAATCTTTTGCACATCTTCTTTTGGAATTTCACCAAGTTCGGCCCAGGCTTCATCAGCTAAAATCTCCACTTCTAACCATGCTTGATAACGATTTTGATCAGTCCAAATACGACCCATTTCTTCTCTAGTATAACGTGGTAACATTACTCTTCTCCTTTAATCCCAAATATTGGTTTGTTGAATTTCTTTTAATGTATCTTCTATATTTTCAGTCAAGATGGTAATATGCCCCATTTTTCGACCGGTTTTCACTTCTTTTTTACCATAATCATGAAATTGCCAAGATGGTTTTTCCAAAATTAATTGACGACATTTTTCATGATGTTGTCCTAAAATATTTACCATCACAGCTGGGGATAATAATTTCACATCAGCTAAAGGCCATCCGCAAATACCGCGAATATGCATATCAAACTGACTCATATCACAAGCTTCGATGGAATAATGTCCTGAATTATGTGGACGAGGGGCTAATTCATTGACATAAATGCTGCCAGTTTCTGTTAAGAACATCTCAATTCCTAGTACCCCATGTAAATTTAAGGCTTGAGCAATTTCTAAAGCAATACGCTGTGCTTCTTTTGCCACCTCTGGATCAATACGAGCAGGTGCAATCGTCTCATGTAAAATATTATCATGATGAATATTTTCAACCACTGGAAATGGAATATATTCCTTTCCATTGCCAGCCACCATCACAGAAATTTCTTTTTCAAAAGGAATCCAAGCCTCTAATTCACAAGTTCCTTCACGCAATAAATCCATTGACGGCGCTAAGTCCTTCACCCCGTACAAGACATATTGCCCTTTGCCATCATATCCACCACGCGTCGTTTTAAGTACACATGGATATCCAATCCCTTCAATCGCATCTGGAATATCACTAGGATGGATAATTGTTGCATAGGGTGCAATGACGACATTATTTGCTTCTAAAAAGGCTTTTTCTAATAGACGGTCTTGGGTAATCGCTAAAAGGTCTGTACCTTGTGGAATATAGCTAATTGGTAAAATCGCATTTAAACTTTCCACACTCACATTTTCAAATTCATAGGTAATCACGGCACAACGACGAGCCATTTCTTCTAAGGCCATGGTATCGTCATAACTTGCCACAATATGCCAATCTGCCACCTGTGCAGCCGGACAATCAGCAGTTGGGTCTAACACACCTACACGAAAACCCATTTTTTTCGCACTTAAGCTCATCATCCGCCCTAATTGACCACCACCAACAATTCCGATGGTCTCTCCAGGCATAATCGGTTTAAACAAGCTGATCACTACTTTCTTTGACTATTTTTTCAGAATTCAAACGTTTTTCCTGAATTTTTCCTGCTATCTTTAAATCATACATGGAAAGCATCTCAACTGCAAGTATTCCTGCATTAGTTGCCCCAGCTTTTCCAATAGCAGTCGTCGCAACAGGTACGCCAGCTGGCATCTGTACAATGGATAAAAGCGAATCTAATCCATTCAAGGCACGCGATTGTACGGGTACACCAATCACTGGCAATGTACATTTCGCTGCAATCATCCCTGGCAAATGAGCCGCTCCCCCAGCACCAGCAATAATAACTTTGATGCCACGCTGTCTAGCTTTTTCAGCGAATTCAAACATTAAATCCGGTGTACGATGCGCAGAAACGACTTTTTTCTCATACGCTACACCATATTCGTCCAATACCTCACACGCATTTTTCATTGTTTCCCAATCGGAAGTACTCCCCATGACAACAGCTACAACAGGTTCCATTGATTTTGCTCCTTTTAATAAAGATTTCACATATATTCTAACAAGCAAAAACTGCTAAGTCAAAACAAATTCGAATAATATCTTATATTTATTGAAAATAGTTCGGAAATAAAAAGACCCACTGCAAACACAATGAGTCTTCAAACAATTAAGCTTTTTCTTTTAATCCATGAAAGAGTAGATTTAAAATAATTGCGGTAATACTACTCATCACAATCCCATTTCCGGTAAACATTTGCACAGTTTGTGGTAAATGTTGGAATAAGGTTGGTAAGCTATTAAAACCTAGACCTAAACCAATCGATAAGGCCACGATTAATAAATTCTTATCATCTTCAAAATTCACTTTAGACAACATACGCATCCCTTGCACAGCCACCATACCAAACATGACTAACATCCCACCACCTAATACTGGTTCTGGAATGATTTGAGCCACAGCACCCACTTTAGGGAATAAACCTAAAATAATTAAGAAGAAAGCCGAGAAGTAAATCGGACGTGTGGATTTAATTCCTGACAATTGTACTAACCCAACATTTTGTGAAAATCCCGTATATGGGAAAGTATTAAAGATACCACCTAAGATAACCGCTAAACCTTCCGCGCGATACCCACGTTTTAAATCTTCTTCACCAATATTTTTTCCAGTAATGTCTCCAAGTGCAAAATAAACACCCGTTGATTCGACCATGCTTATCGTTGAAATAATAATCATCAAAAGAATCGACCACACATCAAATTTTGGCATACCAAAGTAAAATGGTTGCGGAACATGGAAAATCGGTGCATGACCAATTGCTGAAAAACTCACATTGCCCATCAAACAAGCTAAAATTGTACCACCCACTAAACCAATTAAAACTGAAATCGAACGTAAAAATCCTTTGGCAAAGGCTTGTACACCTAAAATTAAAAGAATCGTTACGGCTGCTTGAATTAAACTTGCTGGATCACCAAAAGTTTTGGCACTTGCATCGCCGCCACCCATCTTAGTAATCGCCACTGGAATCAAGGTTAAGCCAATGACCGTAATAACCGTTCCCGTAACAATTGGTGGGAATAATACTTTCACTTTTGAGAATAAACCAGCAATCAATACGACATAAATGCCCGCTGCAATAATTGAACCATAAATGGCCCCGACACCATTTTTAGAACCAATAATGATTAATGGCGAAACGGCCTGAATCGCACAACCTAAAACGACCGGCAAGCCAATCCCAAAAAACTTAGTCACGGTTAATTGTAATAAAGTTGCCACCCCACACATAAAAATATCAATCGAAATCAAGTAAGTCATTTGCGCTTCATCAAATCCTAAGCCCATCCCGATTAATAAAGGCACTGCGACGGCACCCGCATACATCGCAAGTAAATGTTGTAACCCTAAAACTGCTGCTTTTCCATTTTGCACTTGATTCATTTGTCTAAGCGTCTCCTTCAATAAATGTAATTTTGCCGTTTTCAAGCGATGAAATACGAGCAAGGGAAACGACTTTAACCCCTATCTCTTCTAATAATTTGCGTCCAGGTTGGAAAGATTTTTCAATTAATATTCCAATTCCTTCAACACTCGCATCGGCTTGACGACATAATTCAATCAATCCTTTTGCCGCTTGACCATTTGCTAAGAAATCATCAATAATTAACACTTTATCTTCTTTTGATAAAAATTTACGTGAAATCGAAACTGTACTAGTCACTTGTTTGGTAAATGAATAAACTTCTGTCGTTAGCAATTCTTCATTCATTGTTAAACTTTTTGACTTGCGCGCATAAATCATTGGTACACCGAATTTTTGGGCAGTATACACAGCTGGCACAATACCTGAAGCTTCAATCGTCACTACCTTGGTAATCCCTGATTCTTTAAATGCTTGATAAAAACTTTCGGCAATCTCTTCCATCAATAC
>JAEWFE010000272.1 GCA_023389005.1 Bacillota bacterium | reverse complement strand
TATCCTTCAAGAAAAATATATATTAACAGGAGAAGAAAAATATGAACAATAAAAAGATTGCCTTAGTGATTGATTCTGGCTGCGATGTGCCAATGGATATTGTAACTGACAAATCAATGTATATGCTGCCTTTACAAATTATCTATTCTAATCAAACCTATATTGATAAAATAGATATCACCCCGCAAGAAGTGTATGATCGTTTTAAAGAAGAAATACCTAAAACTTCTTTACCAAGTATGCAGACAATTCATGAAGTTTTTGAGCAAGTCAAACAAGATGGCTATCAACAAGTGATTGCTGTTACGATTTCTAGTGGTTTAAGTGGTACTTTTAATGCGGTTCGGCTAGTCAGTGAAGAATATCCTGAGCTAGACACCTTTGTACTAGATACTAAAAATATTGGAATTGCTGCTGGACTTCAAGCAATTCGGGCTGCTGAATATATTGACGCTGGCCTAGACTTTCAAACTATTCAGCAAAAACTCTCAAAAGAAGTCTATAATAATCGAATCTATTTTAATGTAGCTACACTCGAATACTTACAAAAAGGTGGCCGGATTGGCTTAGTTGCTTCGATTGTTGGTAATATGTTGAAGCTAAATCCCACCATTTCTTGTAATGAAGAGGGTATTTATTATACAGTAGCCAAATCACGCGGGCGTAAAAAAAGCTTAGAAACAACTTTAAAACTAACCACAGAATTTTTAAAGGATGCTAAAAGCTATCGTCTCGCTGTAGCACATGGCGATGCTTATGAAGAAGGTCAATGGTTAAAAGCAGAATTAGCGAAGAGATTACCTCATGCAACAGAAATTCTATTTGGAGATATTTCACCTGCGTTAGTTGTTCACACAGGACCGGGGTTGCTTGGATTAGGCATTCAAATTTTAGATAATTAATCTCAAAAAAAGCAGCCTTCCAAACTATTTTGGGAGACTGCTTTTTTTAAAATGTTTAAATATTTAACAATTATTTAGTCGATTGGTCAGTTGATTTTAGCGAATGTTTGACGGCACATTCACTCTCACAATGATCACAATGCCCTTTTGTTTTAAATTGTCGATAAAAAATACGCACAACAGCAACCAAAATCAAGACAGCTAAAATGAAAGTCGGTAAATTCATCCTTTATGCACCACCATTTCTTTTGCTAAATTTAGTTTATTTTGATAAGTTGACTTGAAAATCAGTAAATAGACAAAATAAGCTGCAGCCATTAATGAAAGACAGGTCCAAACGTTTAAACTTCCGCCTTCAAAGAACAAATGACCAAACTGATAAATCATCATACTAATCACATAAGCAAACCCACATTGATAAAGAATCGCTAGCCATGTCCACTTTACACTCGCCATTTCCCGATGAATCGCCCCAATTGCCGCAAAACATGGTGCGCAAAGTAAATTAAAAGTTAAGAACGCATAGGCAGAAACAGCCGTAAAATCTAAATGCATTGCTTGCCAAAATTCTTTACCGGTTTCAGAGACTTCACTCGCATTTTTATACAAAATACCAAATGTGTTAATGACATTTTCTTTGGCAATTAATCCTGTCATCGAAGCCACTGTCCCTTGCCAATTTCCCCAACCAAGTGGAATAAATAAAGGAGCAAGCAGGTGACCAAAACTAGCCAAAATACTTTGATTTGCAGCCACCATTTGTAAGCGGAAATTAAAGTTCATCGTAAACCAGATAAGCACACTAGTCGCAAAAATAATCGTTCCTGCTTTTTTCACAAAAGAATGTCCACGCTGCATCATTTGTAAAAAGACATTCTTCATTTGCGGAAAATGATAAGGCGGTAATTCCATAATAAATGGTGCCGCTTCTCCACTAAATAGTTTTGTCTTTTTCAAACTAATTGCTGATAAGATAATTGAAATGATACTGACAAAATACGCAGAAGGTGCGACCCAACTATGATGAGGGAAAAAAGCACCTGCTACTAAACCAATAATTGGCAACTTAGCAGAACATGGCATAAAGGTGGTTACCATGATTGTTAAGCGGCGGTCTTTTTCACTTTCAATGGTTCGTGTCGCCATTACTCCCGGAACACCACATCCAGTTGATACCAAGATTGGGATAAATGATTTCCCTGAAAGGCCAAAACGACGCAACATTCGGTCCATAACAAAAGCAATTCGAGCCATGTAGCCACAGTCTTCCAAAATAGCTAAACAGAAAAATAACACTAATAATTGTGGTAAAAAGCCCAATACCGCCCCGACCCCTGCGATAATTCCATCAACAACCAAACCTTGCATCCAAGGTGACACTTGCCAACTTTCCAAAATCTTGGTCGTCCAATCGGGAACCCACTGGCCAAACAGCACATCATTAATCCAATCAGTGCCCATTGTCCCGATTGTTTGAATGGATAAATAGTAAACAGCCCACATCACAAATGCGAAAATCGGTAAAGCTAGGAATCGATTCGTCACCACTCGATCAATTTTATCACTAAAACTCAATTCAAAACTAGATTCTTTAATTAAACATAAGCTAGTAATTCTACTAATTGCTTCATAACGTTCATTAATCACAATCGCTTCAGCTGTATCATCAAATATCTTTTCGGTAATTTCAATGATTTCGGTAATTTCTTTTTGCTCTACTGGTGTTAACGTTAGTCGGGCATTGACTAATTCATCACGTTCAAAAAGTTTAATCGTCACGAAACGCAAATGTTGTTTGGAAACTTTTCCTTCTATAATAGTAGCAATTTCATTGAAGGCTGCTTCCAAACGATCATCATAAGTGACAGTATTGCCAATTTTTGGATTAGCAATCATTTTTTCGCATGCTTTCGTCAATTCTTTCATCCCTTGCTTTTTCAAGGCACTCATCGCAACAGCTGGCAGACCTAATGCATAACTCAACTTATCAATATTCAGTTTTTGCCCCGACTTTTTGACAATATCCATCATATTTAAGCCTAAAATCATCGGTAAACCAAATTCCATCAATTGCAAAGTAAGATATAAATTGCGCTCTAAATTGGAGGCATCAATAATATTAACGATTCCACTCGCATCATTCGTATAAAGATAATCTCGAGCGATAACTTCTTCAGGTGAATAAGAAGACAAGGAATAAATCCCGGGTAAGTCTTGAATACAGATAGTTTTATTTTGCTTTAACAATCCTGATTTACGTTCAACTGTTACTCCTGGCCAATTCCCCACAGATTGATTAGAACCAGTTAAAACATTAAAGGTACTCGTTTTACCACTATTCGGATTTCCTACTAAAGCAATCTGTTTATTCATCATCACTCACCTGTCTTTCCACTAAAATTAATGTTGCTTCAGCTTTTCGCAAACTTAAATTATAGCCGCGTAAAACCACTTCTATTGGATCTCCCAGCGGTGCAACTTTGCGTACTAAAATTTCAACATTTTTCGTCACACCCATATCCATCAATCGGCGTTTTACTGCACCTTCTCCATGGATGCTAATCACTTTCACGCGTTCACCGATTTTTACTTCATCTAAAGGAATCCACTGCACATGCGTCTTTTTTTCAGTAATTTCAATTTGTGATAATATCTCCGTGGCCAATGCTAAGCGCGAATTTTTCAGTACAATGACGCCACTTTCTTTTGATAATTGAATCAAGACGACTTCACTTTTAGGAACAATTCCTAAATCTTGTAGGCGTTTTGTGACTTTTTCACTCGTCTTTATTTTTGAGATTTCATATATCTGGTGCATGTTCGCTTGTAATATATTCATTTTGCTACCTTATTTCATTTAATTTTTTCGTAATTGAGAATCATTATCAATAGAATACGGCAAAAATATTGAAATGTCAACGATTTGTGTTTGAATTCACAAAACAAGAATGATTCTAAAAAAGAGTGATTGCAAAAATCTTGCTTTTAAATGAAATATCTTGTAATATAATCGAGTAATTTTGAAAAGATAATTTTATAAATAAGGAAGTGTTTATTGATGCCTAAAAATCGAATGGAAGCCTTTAGCGATGGTGTGTTAGCAATTATCATTACAATTATGGTACTCGAATTACACACGCCAAAAGACTTTACTTTTGAAGCAATCAAAGAAGTTATCCCCACCTTTTTTGCCTATATTTTAAGTTATTTATATGTAGGTATTTATTGGAATAATCATCATCATCTAATCTCGACTTTAGAAAAGGTCTCAGGAAAAATTTTATGGTTAAATCTACATTGGCTATTTTGGATGTCGCTTTTACCAGTAACGACGAGTTGGTTAGGGGCACATTTATTTAAAACTGCCCCAACATTTATGTATGGCTTTGTTTTATTTATGTGTGCTATTTCTTATTACCTATTGCAAAACGCCATCCTAGATACTCATGAAGAACATTCATTGATTAAACAACTCTTTGGTCGCGATCTGAAGGCTAAGATTTCCATTGCCTCGTATCTCTTATCTGCTTTACTAGCTTTTGTCGCACCGATTGCAAGTTACTTATTATTATTCTGTATCACATTATTATGGATTATTCCGGATACACGAATTGAAAAAATATATAAATAATTATTACTTTGAAATTTATTACATCATAGAATAACTAATTTGATTAGACAAGTTATCTTCCTTACAAACATATATGGGTAACTTGTCTTTTTATTTTGTCAATAAGATATTCTGTTTTTTTGTTAAATGTTTCATATCTTTCTTTTGTTTCATATTTCTTGTGCTTGACAAATTGACACTCCACTATATCTTGTGGATGACTCTTGATCATATTGTGAATCTGACTATACAAAATTTTGAATATCCACAGTTTAAAATCACATCCTAATAGTTTGCAAGAAAAATGAAAGCTTAGAATAGTAACCATTGAATTGCTTTCACAAAAATATACAAAACATTCGTCCATATGCAATTCCATTGTGAAATACTATCTATTGTGTTTATCCACAAAATTAACCACTATATATTGTGTTTTTATAGTTGACATTTCGTCAAAGAGCATTATACTAATGATATAAAGATTAACGGAGGGACGCAGTCATGAGTATTAAACTATTTTCGAAAAATAATTGTATGCAATGTAAAATGGCAAAACGCTTTTTAACACAAAATCAAATCAGCTTTGAAGAAATCAATATTGACATTCAACCAGAAGCAATTGACTGGCTAAAAGAAAATGGATTCCAAACCGTTCCTGTAGTAACTTCTGATGTGGCTACAATCGTTGGTTTTCGTCCAGAACAATTGAAGTTATTAGCCTAGACAAAATGATTAAAATCATTTATATTCATATGTATAATTGAATGATTTGTATGTTACAAAATAACTACAAATCTTTTTTTATGTTTCATTAAAAAAAACAAAAGAAGGTTGTGAGCCGATGAGTTTAAAAGCACTGAAAGATGTCAGCTACTTTAAATTAAATAATGAAATAAATCGACCAGTGAATGGCCAAATTCCTCTTCAAAAAGATCAAGAAGCACTGAAAGCATTTTTTGAAGAGAATGTAAAACCAAATACGATGAATTTTTCTACTATTAAAGAAAAGTTGGATTATTTAACTACACATGATTACCTTGAAACCGAATTTTTAGCAAAATATAATTTAGCATTTATTGAGAAACTATATACTTATTTATTTGAACAAAATTTCCGTTTCAAATCATTTATGGCAGCTTATAAGTTTTATTCTCAGTACGCCCTTAAAACCAATGATGGGACCACTTATCTAGAAACTTATGAAGATCGCGTCGCCTTTAATGCCCTTTATTTTGCAGATGGTAATGAAGAATTAGCCTTAGCTTTAGCCGATGAAATGATTCATCAACGTTATCAACCAGCAACACCTTCCTTTTTAAATGCCGGTCGTAAACGTCGTGGCGAATTAGTGAGTTGCTTTTTAATCCAAATTACCGATGATATGAACTCTATTGGACGTGGGATTAACTCTGCCTTGCAATTATCACGTATCGGTGGTGGTGTCGGAATTACACTGTCAAACCTACGTGAAGCCGGTGCCCCAATTAAGGGTTATGAAAATGCAGCTAGCGGTGTGATGCCAGTAATGAAATTATTTGAAGATAGTTTTAGTTACTCCAACCAACTTGGTCAACGTCAAGGCGCTGGGGTGGTTTATCTAAATGTCTTTCATCCAGATATTATCCAATTTTTATCTGCTAAAAAAGAAAATGCTGATGAAAAAATTCGCGTAAAGACCCTTTCGCTAGGTGTATTAGTACCTGATAAATTCTATGAGCTTACACGCAAAAATGAAGATATGTATCTATTTAGTCCATATAGCATTGAACGAGAATACGGCGTCCCATTCTCTTATATCGATATTACAAAAGAATATGATAATCTAGTGGCTAATCCTAATATTCGTAAAATTAAGATTAAAGCCCGTGATTTAGAAAATGAAATCTCTAAATTACAGCAAGAATCAGGTTATCCATATGTCGTAAACTTAGATACAGCCAATCGTGCCAATCCAATTGACGGAAAAATTATCATGAGCAATCTATGTTCAGAAATTTTACAAGTCCAACAACCTTCTATTTTAAATCGTAAACAAGAATTTGAGGTTTTAGGTACAGATATTAGCTGTAACTTAGGCTCAACCAATATCGTCAACTTAATGGAAAGTCCTGACTTTGGTAAATCTGTTCGTGTGATGACGCGTGCCTTAACCTATGTCACGGATGCTTCAGATATCGATGTAGTTCCTTCTATTCAAAATGGGAATGCTTTAAGTCATACAATCGGTTTAGGTGCCATGGGCTTACACACCTATTTTGCGAAACATCACATGGCATATGGTTCAAAAGAGTCCATTGAATTTACCGATATTTACTTTATGCTTTTAAATTACTGGACAATTTATGAAAGCATGCAAATTGCCAAGGAACGCAAACAAACTTTCCATCACTTCGAAAAATCAAAATATGCTGATGGTAGCTATTTTGAAAAATATGTAACTGGGCAATTCCAACCAAAATCTGAAAAAGTAAAGGCCTTATTTGAAGGTATCTTTATTCCAGATGGACAAGCCTGGACTGAATTAGCACAACTCGTACAAAAATATGGAATGTATCATCAAAATCGCCTAGCAGTTGCGCCAAATGGTTCAATTTCTTATATTAACGATACCAGTGCCAGCTTACATCCCATCACCCGTTTAATTGAAGAACGTCAAGAAAAGAAAATTGGAAAGATTTATTATCCTGCCCCATTACTTTCTAATGACACAATTAAATATTACACTTCTGCTTATGATATGGATATGCGTAAAGTAATTGATGTGTATGCCACTGCTCAACAACATATCGACCAAGGCATGAGTTTAACACTATTTATGCGCTCAGAAATCCCAGCGGGTCTATATGAATGGAAAACAACAACCAAACAAACAACGCGTGATTTAAACATTTTACGTCACTACGCTTTCCATAAAGGAATTAAATCGATTTATTATATTCGTACTTTCACAGATGACGCAGAAGAAATCGGTAGTAACCAATGTGAAAGTTGTGTCATCTAAAAAGGAGTGAAGAAAATGGCAGAAACTTATTATGCAGCGATTAACTGGAATGAAATTGAAGACATTATCGATAAATCGACTTGGGAAAAATTAACAGAACAATTTTGGCTGGATACACGTATTCCCTTATCCAATGACTTAGATGACTGGCGTGGACTTTCTGAATTAGAAAAGACCACAGTGGGACATGTATTTGGTGGCCTAACCCTTTTAGATACAGTCCAATCAGAAAGTGGGATGGAGCATTTACGCAAAGATGCCCGCACGCCACATGAAGAAGCCGTGTTGAACAATATTCAGTTTATGGAATCTGTGCACGCAAAAAGTTACTCTTCTATTTTCAGTACTTTGAATACCAAGTCTGAAATTGAAGAAATATTCGAATGGACGAATACGAATCCCTATTTACAGAAAAAAGCCGAACGAATTAATGAAATCTATAAAAACGGCACGGCGCTAGAAAAGAAAGTAGCCAGCGTCTTTTTGGAAACTTTCCTTTTCTATTCAGGTTTTTATACGCCACTTTACTACTTAGGAAACAATAAATTAGCAAATGTAGCGGAAATTATTAAATTAATTATCCGTGATGAATCCGTACATGGCACTTATATCGGCTATAAATTCCAATTAGGTTTTAATGAATTGTCTGCTGAAGAGCAAGAAAACCTACGTGATTGGATGTATGATTTACTTTATGAATTATACGAAAACGAAGAACGCTACACGGAAGAACTTTATGATGAATTAGGCTGGACAGATGAGGTCAAAACTTTCCTACGTTATAACGCCAATAA
>JAEWFE010000180.1 GCA_023389005.1 Bacillota bacterium | reverse complement strand
CCAAATCTATTTCTTATCCTATACAAAATTGAGCGAAAAAGCAAGTAAAACTCATAAAAAAATAAAGGAAAGAAGAAAACAGTGTCTTTACAAAAATAATAGAAAAATTGCTATTTTAAATGTTCGTAATTTATTTCTTATTTGATTGTTGTAAGAAAATGAAAACATGATATTTCGCCATATTTGTATTTTCTTTATCAAATGGAATCGATTATTTTTCGAATAATATGATATAAAAATGTTTCTGAAAACGATTGAAATCAGATAGAGAGCTATAGTATAATAATACTTGTCACTGTATTACAACACATTATCGAGGAAGGGAGGCGAATTTTTTGATAATGTGGCAAATTACAAATGAAGAAGGTGCGAAATTTTGAAAATGAAGAAGTTGACAAAACATTTATTAGTGGCTGGGGCGGTGCTTTCCTTTGGTTGCTTTGGGCCAAAAATCTTAGCAGAACAAACGACGGTCCCTGTCCAAGTGTTGGGGGTAAATGACTTTCATGGGGCATTAAGTACAACTGGAAGTTATTACTATCCAGGCGGTAAAATCTCTGGTGCTGGTGGTGCGGCTTTACTTTCAAGTAAGCTAAACCAAATGCAGGCCAACTTTTTAGCCAATCATCCAACTGGGCAAACCTTACGTGTCTCTGCTGGGGATATGGTTGGGGCCAGTCCAGCTAACTCAGGTCTACTCCAAGATGAACCAACGATTAAAGCATTCAATGCAATGAACTTCACAGTAGGTACAATAGGTAACCATGAGTTCGATGAAGGTTTAGCAGAATTTAATCGTATTTTATTAGGTCAAGCTCCGAGCGCCGACAGTAACTTTTTAGATATTGTCAAATCTTATCCACGTGAAGCTTCTAAAATGGATTTAGTCATTGCTAACTTGGTGAATAAATCTGACGGCAAGATTCCATTTGGCTGGCATCCATATACGGTCAAAACACTTACAGATGCAAATGGCAATTCCGTTAAAGTCGGATTTATCGGGATTGTCACGACAGAAATTCCTGATTTAGTTTTAAGAAAAAATTGGCAAGATTATCGATTCTTAGATGAAGCCGAAACGATTGCTAAATACGAAAAAGAATTACGTGAAAATCAAAAAGTGAATGCAATTGTCGTCTTAGCCCATGTACCAAGTGTGCAAAGTGGCGAGACTACGACCGGTGCAGTGGCTGATATGTTAGCTAAATTAGCAACAATTGATCCAAATCATACCGTCGATGCCGTGTTTGCTGGACATAATCACGTGTATACAAACGGTGTGAACGGTAAGACGCGCGTGATGCAGTCTACTTCTCAAGGGAAAGGCGTCGCAGAAATCACCGGAGAAATTGATGTTGCTACTCAAGATTTCGTGAAAGTACCAGATGGCCAAGTCGTTCCTGTCACGAAAGAAAATCTTACCCCAGATGAAAAAGTTGCTGCGATTGTTGCAGATGCCGATAATCGAATTGCTGATGAACGAAATAAAGTCATTGGGGCAGTCGATGCAGATACCATGGTCACTCGTGAAGTCAATGACAATGTCCAAAGAGAATCCCCACTAGGAAACTTGATTACAGATGGTCAACGTGCGATGGCGAAAGAAGCAGGCTATGATGTTGATTTTGCGATGACGAATAATGGGGGAATTCGTGCTGATTTATTATTAGGCAAAGATGGCATGGTTACTTGGGGTGCTGCTCAAGCGGTTCAACCATTTGGCAATATTTTACAAGTAGTCGAAATGACCGGTGCACAAATCAAAGAAGTGCTAGAACAACAATATGATGATGAAAAATACTTCTTACAAATTTCAGGATTAAGCTACACCTTTACGGAAAATCCAACAGGGGATGCCAATCAAAAATATGTTGTGGAAAGCATGACGAAAGAAGACGGCAATCCAATTACCCCTGAAGGAAAATATAAAGTAGTCATCAACGACTTCTTATTTGGTGGGGGCGATGGCTTCAAAGGCTTTACTAACACGAAATTATTAGGGGCTATTGATCCAGATACGGAAACTTTTGTCAATTATATTCAAAAATCTTCCGCAAAGGGTAAAATGGCGGTTCCTGCTTTAGGCCGTAAGCTTTTATATCAAGAACGCGTGGCTAAAGTTGGCGAAATCCAAGGACATGATCATCTTGGTGCTTTTACGCATCAAAATGTGACAGTGAAAGATGTGGTTGTTACTGCAGTTGAAAATTCAATTCGCTTCTATGTTCAAGATTTACATCCAGATGGCGATATCACAACTTCAGATGGTATGAGTGTCTACTTCAAGAAACATAATGTGAAAGTCGGCGATCAATTAGAATTGAAAGGAACGGTTGCTGAAGTCTTTGGTGCTGGCTATGCGGAAAAAGAACAAACGGATTTAACCATTACCCAATTACAAGCAACGCAAGTAACGAAAGTCGGTACTGCCCAAGTGCCTAAACCAGTTGTACTAGGTGTGGATCGTAAAGTGCCAAGTCAACATATTGAAGATGATGGCTTTGTAAACTTTGATCCAAATGATGATGCTTTAGACTTCTGGGAATCATTAGAAGGGATGCTTGTTGCAGTAAATCATGCGAAAATCTTAGGTCCACAAAAGAATGGCGAACTATTTGTCTTACCTGGCGAAAGTACGGATATTTTAAATCATTCTGGTGGTTTACTACTAGATGAAGACTATAATCCACAAATCATTGCGTTATCAACGGGTGATCGTAAATTACACGCGAAAGCCAAAGACACCATTGAAGGCCAAGTAGCTGGTCCGGTGACTTATTCATATGGTATGTATAAAGTGTATTTACCAAAAAATAGCGTCAAAATTAAAGACGGTAAACTTGCCCGTGAAAAAACAACAATCAAAGCAAGCAAGGATAAATTAACCATTGCTTCTTACAATATTGAAAACTTCTCAGCGAATAAAGAGTCCACAAGTGATGAAAAAGTTCAACGCATTGCCCAATCATTTGTGAATGACTTAAATGCACCAGATATTATTACCTTGTTAGAAATGCAAGATAATAACGGACCAATTGATGATGGCAATACGGATGCGACTCAAAGTGCCAAACGTTTGATTGAAGCGATTGAAAAAGCAGGCGGTCCAAGCTATCAATATATTGATGTGGCGCCAGAAAATAATCAAGACGGTGGCGCACCAGGGGCTAATATCCGTGTTGGCTTCTTATACAATCCAAAACGTGTGGATTACAACAAGTCAGAAGCTATTGGTAAAGGGGACGAACTCTTTAAAGATACACGTAAATCTTTAGCGGGTTATTTTACATTTAATGGTCAAAAATTATTATTGATTGGTAACCATTTGAATTCTAAACGTGGCGACCAACCATTATACGGTAGCCATCAACCAGCAAGTTTTGCCTCTGCGATGAAACGTGATCAACTAGCACAAACAATTGCTACTTATGTCGATAAAGCAGTGAAGAGTGATCCAAGCTTGAAAGTCGTAATGACAGGTGATTTCAATGACTTTGAATTCAGTAACACTTTAGCGATTCTTGAAGGCAAACAATTAGTAAACTTAGTTAAGACGCATCCAGCTGAAGACCGCTATTCATACTTCTATCTAGGAAATAGCGAAACCCTTGATCATATCTTGGTATCTAAAGACTTAGCTAAAGATGCTGCATTCGACATGATTCATATCAATGCGATGTTTATGCAAGAAGATGGTCGCGCTTCTGACCATGATCCAGTGATGGTGCAATTAACCTTTAAGAAACAAAAACCAGATGCTGGTGCAAAAGATAAAGATAAAGGTAAAGGCAATCCAACAGATAATCAAGATAACAAGAATAATAAAGGTAAATTACCTAAGAAATTGAAAAAAGATTTACCAGCTGCCGGTACGAAGATTATGGGCTCATTGGTCATTATCGGTGTGGCGCTAATCGGTGCGGCAATTATTATTCGCATCTACAATACTAAAAAAGCAAAATAAGCCTGAACAAGGAGTAGTCTGATTGGCTGCTCCTTTTTTGGAACCATTAGTCTATCAAAAACAACCGCCTATCGAATTTTTGCCAAAAGTAACTGGATTTTTGCTATACTGCAATTGAGGTGAGGTCGATGAAAATTAAGATCCATTATGATCAAAAGTTAGCACGCGATGAATTACAGATTGCTGCTTTTGAACCTAGTCGTACGTTAGATCATATCATTGATTTTGCGCAAAAAGAGTTATTCTATTTAATTGGTTTGAAAGAAAAGGAAAAAGTACGCATTGATTTAAAGGATATCCAACGTATCTATAGCGCTAATAAGCAAGTTTTTTGTATGGTAAATGGTCAGGAATATCAGCTTTTAGAAAGACTCTATCAACTGCAAGAAAAATTACCCAATAGTTTTGTGCAAATTTCAAGGACAGAAATGATTCAAATTCAAGCTGTTAACAAATTTACGATTACGAGATCTGGTATTATCGAAATTATTTTTAAAGATGGGCAAAAAACGAGTGCTTCTAGACGATATTTAAAGAAAGTGAAAGAGGTGTTAGAACATGCGTAAAGTAATCAAGCTATTTATTTTCGGTGTGTTGATAGGTACATTTGTTGGTTTGTGGCTATCAATCGCATTTTCTGGAATTGCAACGAAGGGGGCATTCTATGGCAGTATGGCTACAAAAGACTTTACTTGGGAAACCATGCTGATATCCAGTCTTCTTTGGGGCTTGCTTGGTGGTTGGATGGGTATGTCAAATGTGGTTTTTGATTGGTTTGATTCTTTGACTACGGCGACGATTGCACATGCGATTGCCATTTATATCCCTTTAGTTTTAGTCGCCTTTCACGAAAAATGGCTCACTTTACATTCTTTAGTTTCTTTTACAGTTGAGTTTATCGTGATTTATTTATGTATTTGGTTCGTGTTGTACCATGTAATCAAAAAGCAAATCCAAGCAATCAATCAAAAATTATCTTAAATCTCAAAACTCACTTCCATTTGTTTGGGGTGAGTTTTTTTGAAAAGCCAAACAATCTTCAAAAATATTCAGAAAATTTTGCTAAAACTATTGACTTTTAATTTTAAATTAGGTAAATTCTAATAAAATATTAATTTAATTAGGTGAGTCAAATGAAAAATAAAAAGGTTATGCATTTCGGTTTATTATTATTAAAATAGAGAACTCTTTTTACC
>JAEWFE010000223.1 GCA_023389005.1 Bacillota bacterium | reverse complement strand
CACCTAAGTAGATTCATTTATTCTGAACAAGATTTAAAACTACATTAAAAAAACGATAGTATGGAGGTGATTCAATGGTACTTTACATTCTCCTCGCTATCATCGTGGGGTTGGTTGTCGGTTTAGGGATTGGAATTTTTGTTGCGAATACTCGTCACACCAAAGAGATTGCTGATGCGCAAAATTCGGCTGTTGGGATTATCAACGCGGCGAATAAAGAAGCTGAAACTTTGAAAAAAGAAGCTCTATTAGAAGCCAAAGAAGAAAATCAAAAATATCGCAGTCAGATTGAAAGCGAACTCAAAGAAAGCAGACAAGAATTAAAATCACAAGAAAATCGTTTGCTTCAAAGAGAAAAGCTTTTAGATCGCAAAGATGACTCATTAGAAAAACGTGAGCACACTTTAGAAGGCAAGGAAACAAAACTTGCAGCAAAACAACACGTTATCGATGAGCGAGAAAAAGAAGTTGAAAAGTTAATTGAACAACAACAAACAGAATTACAGCGCATTGCTGAATTAACTAAAGAAGATGCCGCACAAGTCATCATGAAACAAACAGAAGAAGAATTAAGCCATGAGTTAACAATGATGGTGAAAGAATCTGAACAGCGCGCCAAAGAAGAAGCAGATCGTAAGGCGAAAAACTTACTTTCATTGGCTATCCAACGTTGTGCCGCTGACCAAGTTTCAGAATTGACAGTTTCTGTGGTCAATCTGCCAAATGATGAGATGAAAGGTCGCATCATTGGTCGTGAAGGACGAAATATTCGTACCCTTGAAACATTAACCGGGATTGATTTAATTATTGATGATACACCTGAAGCAGTGGTGTTATCCGGATTTGATCCGATTCGTCGCGAAATTGCTCGCATGACACTTGAAAAACTGATTCAAGATGGCCGTATTCATCCAGCGCGTATTGAAGAAATGGTCGAAAAATCACGCAAAGAAATGGATGAACGAGTACGCGAATATGGAGAACAAGCTGCCTTTGAAGTGGGTGCACATACCCTACATCCTGATTTAATCAAGATTTTAGGTCGTCTACACTTTAGAACAAG
This sequence comes from Bacillota bacterium, assembly GCA_023389005.1. GTDB lineage: Bacteria > Bacillota > Bacilli > Lactobacillales > Enterococcaceae > Enterococcus_E. The sequence goes on along the minus strand of JAEWFE010000223.1, from coordinate 5,832 downwards.
TTATGGTCAAAATGTGTTAAATCACTCAGTTGAAGTCGCTAAATTAGCAGGCGTCTTAGCTGCTGAATTAGGTGAAGATATCCAATTAGCCAAACGTGCCGGTCTTTTACATGATATCGGTAAAGCACTCGATCATGAAATTGAAGGCTCACACGTTGAAATTGGTGCCGAATTAGCAGCAAAATATCGAGAAAATAAAGTGGTCGTTAATGCCATTGCTTCTCACCACGGTGATACCGAAGCAACTTCTATCATCTCTGTTTTAGTAGCTGCAGCCGATGCTTTATCTGCTGCCCGTCCAGGTGCTCGTAGTGAATCATTAGAAAACTACATTCGCCGTTTGGAAAATCTAGAAAACATCTCCAATAGTTTTGAAGGAGTGGAATCTAGTTTTGCTGTACAAGCAGGTCGTGAAGTCCGCGTAATGGTTAAACCAGAAGAAATATCAGATTTAGACGCAGTTCGCCTAGTTCGTGACATCCGTAAGAAAATTGAAGATGAATTGGATTATCCAGGTCATATCAAAGTTACGGTTATCCGCGAAACTCGTGCTGTGGACTATGCAAAATAAATAATCTCACCAGTCTAGTAAAGTTTGCTAGGCTGGTTTTTTTGCTTTGAGAAAGGTTGAAAAAATACGAACCTCCCTTCCTTTACTAGCGCCTTTGCCAAAAATGACAAAAAAACTTGTCAAAAATAATTGACAAGAATAGTTGTCAATGTTAGAGTATAGATGACAAGGATATTTGTCAAAAATGATTCAAAAAAGAATATAGAGGTGGAAAAAGATGGGATTGATTAACTATTTAAAAGAGTATCGTTCTTCTTTAGGATTGAATCAAACCGAGCTGGGTAAATTAGCGGGGGTATCCAGGCAAACCATTAGTCTCATTGAGCGTGGTGACTATTCACCCTCTGTATCCCTTGCCCTAAAAATTGCTCAAATCTGCCAAGTCAAAGTAGAAGACATTTTTCAATTAGAGGAGGATGATGAAAATGAAAAAGGATAAGGTAGTGAAGAAATGGGTAGGCAAAACGATGAATTTTGTTTTATTAGGCGCTGTGATTGGTCTGGGAGTTTCAATTATCGGAGGGTTGAATCGTAGCTTTTGGCATATCGATTTAAATCAGCTTAAATTATTTTTACAACAAGCTTTTGTTTATCTTTTTTTGTTTGGATGTATCGTTGCAAATATCGTGTTGGGGATTTACTATGGAAAAACGAAGCTGACTGTACAAAGGATTGTCCAAGCAGAGGAAGAGGTATTAGATTTTTTAGAAGATAAATTTGAAATACAGTTTGCTCGTAGTCAGATTTTGGTGGTTGTGAGTATCTGTTTCTTCATCTTGGGTGCGTGCTTATTAAATACAATTATTGAGATAGATATCTATCTTATCATTGCAGTTTTATATATTTTCAATTTTTTCTATACCGACTATGTTATTATCCAGTTGTATCGTTTATCCATTAAGGTTTATCCTGAAAAAAGTAAGGCTGATCCGACTTCGATGAATTATTTAGAGCAATGGTTATCCTATAGTGATGAAGCCGAAAAAGAACTCACTTACCAAAGTGCCTATTCAACGTTTAGTAAAATGCAAATCGTTTTTATTATTGCGATGTTTCTTGCGTTTATCGGTCAATTACTTTTCGATACAGGATTTTTTGCAATACTGATAGTTACCGCGTTATTTGGGACGTTTAATATTTTATTCCAAGTTTATTATTTGAAGTTACGTAAACAAAAATTAAATTGAAAGATGATTCATTAAAGAGGTGTTTGCTGTGTTAAGTGTACGAAATTTATCCAAGACTTTTGGGGATTACAAAGCGTTGGATCAGCTATCCTTTACCATTGAACCAGGCTCGATTTTAGGATTAATTGGCCAAAATGGTGCAGGGAAAACCACGACTTTCTGCTTGATTTTGGATTTTTTACAAGCAGATGAAGGGGAAGTGTTATTCAACGGTCATCCAATCGGGGAAGCAGACTATAATTTCATTGGCTATTTGCCTGAAGAGCGTGGATTGTATCCGAAGTTAACGATAGAAGAGCAATTATTATTTTTTGCAGAGTTACGGGGCAAATCAAGGAAAGAAATCGCCCCACAGATTGACGGCTGGCTCGAAAAATTCCAAGTAAAAGGCAAGAAAACCGATAAAGTCCAGACGCTCTCAAAAGGAAATCAGCAAAAAGTTCAGTTGATTGCGACCTTAATTCATCAGCCGAAGTTAGTGATTTTAGATGAACCATTTAGCGGCTTGGATCCGGTGAATGCCCAAATTATGAAAAATGCGATTATCGAATTGCGCCAATCCAATGCTTGTGTCATTTTTTCAAGTCATAATATGGACAATGTCGAGCAAATTTGCGACCAGCTGATTATGCTGAAAAATGGGCAAACCGTCCTAAATGGCCAAGTCGATGAAATCAGGGAGTCGTTTGGCCGTAGTCGTTTGTATTTAGAAGGCGATTATACCGATTATCATTTTGAAACTTTACCAGGTGTAGCAAAAGTAGATACCCACCAAGCCAATCGCACTATTCTGCATTTATCAGATCCTGAGGTGGGAAAAGAAATCTTCCAAATGGTGACTAAAGACGGCTATATTCCGATGTTTATTCAGCAGCCACCAACTTTAGAAGAGATTTTCAAGATGAAAGCAGGTGCGGAAAATGAGTAAGTTTTGGATTATTGCATTAAATGTTTATAAAAAACAAGTACGTTCGGCCGCCTTTTTGATTATGGTGTTGGCGCCACTTGTAATTGGTGCTTTGTATTATGGCATGGGGAAATTTATGAGTGACGCGTCCAGCATTGACAAAATTGGCGTGTATGACCAACAGATGGTGCTTGCCAACGCCTTGAGCCAATCAAAGGAATTCGAGTTTCAAGCGATGAAATCTGAAAAGGCCGGTGAAAAGCAACTGGCAGAAGATAAAATTGATGCCTTCTTAATTTTAGATACTTCAAAAGAGGTTCTTGAAGCAAAATTATTGGCCAAAGATAGTGTGGAAACCAGTACGCAGCTGAAATTGCGCATGATGTTAAGTCAAATCCAACGCCAAATCTCTGCCCAAAAGTTAGGGTTAAGTGCGCAACAATTGGCCCAACTCGACCAACAAGTACCACTTACGGTAAATAAAGTGACCGTCAATAATCAAGGCCAATTAACGAAAAAACAAGAAGATGGCGCAGCTGTTCAGATGATTATCGGATTTGCCTGCACGATTATTTTATTCTTGTTTATTGCGAATTATGCCAATATTATCGCCCAAGAAATTGCGACGGAAAAAGGTAGTCGGATTATGGAAATTATTTTATCGAGTACCAAGGCAAGCACGCATTATTATGGAAAAATCATGGGTGTCATCTTGGTTGGTTTGACGCAGATGGCTGTTTACATTCCCGTCTTTTTGTTTGGTTTATATCAATTCAAGGATAATGAGCAACTGGCGCCATTTTTAGCAAGTGTGGATTTTGGGGCGCATTTTAGTTGGACTTTATTTTTAAATATTGTCTTAGTGGCGCTGTTTGTCTTGACGGGAATTGTCCAATATGCGGTCTTATCAGCGGTGGCAGGCTCTCTTGTCAATCGCGCAGAAGAAACCTCCAAAGCCATTATGCCGGTGATGTATTTAGCGATGATTGGCTATTTTGGCGGCTTGGTCTTTAGCTTTACCAACACGCAAAGTCCGATTTTGACCATTACTTCTTATATTCCGTATTGGTCTAGTTTTGCGATGCCACTTAGAATTGTCAATGAAGTGGTGAGCTATCCAGGTGCTTTCATCAGTTTAGCGCTAAATGTCTTGATTAGTACCGTGGTGATGGTCTTATCAGCGAAAATGTATAAAGCCAATGTTCTTGTTTACAATGACCGTGGGGTGTTGGCGGCTTTCAAACAATCCATCAAATTAATGAAAACAGTGAAATAACTCAAAAATGTGTAGTAGGGTAAAATGTTCTTGCTACACATTTTCACCTCTTTGTGATTAAAACTAAATAAAGAATAATATCTGTTTTCATTTGTTGTTTCATACTAATTCATTCACTTTTATCACAATGAATGATATATTATAGTTGAAATCAGCTTTTTTTTATTAAAAAGAATGGAGCGATGAAAATGTCTGCAAAAGTGGATGAATTAACTAGGATGATTAATGGTCTCAATGCTGAAGAACTTGACTTAATTATTGAATATATCTATACACTAAAAGATTTAGAAAACATCAAAGCACGGTTAGACGTAGAAAGCGGAAATACAGAAGCGTTTGATAGTGTAGAAGAATGGTGGCAGAGTATCAATGAAGATTAGGCAAACTCCTACATTTAAAAGAGACTTGAAAAGATACAAAAAGAAGCACTATGATATTACTAAAGTTAAAGTTGCTGTCGAATGCATTATTTCAAAGGATACTTATAAGTTAAAGACATTCTATAAGGACCATTCGCTAAAAGGAAATTGGCAAGGATATAGAGAGCTACATATTGAAGATGATTGGCTTTTGATTTATAAAATAGAGAAAGAAAGTATAACTTTGGTGTTAACTAGAACGGGTAAACATGATGATTTATTTGATTGATACTTCAGAAAATAGCTTTCTTTTTGTGAAAGTGTTATCATATAAACAAATAAATAATAGAATCGAGGCAGGAAATGAATTTCAACAATATGCATAATGTTCGCCAATACAAAATCGAATTAACCGCAGATGCACCCAATATCGACATCGTGGCTTTGAAGAATTTTGGGGTCTGGATGAATCCCTATGATAAGTTTTACGTACTGACCTTAACAGATGCAGAAAGTCCTTATACCCATTCACAACTTTTTATTCAGGACTTTTTCAAAAAAACAGGCTTAAAGCAAAATCAAGTCACGATTCAAGCCCAATATTAAGGCAAAAAAGGCTCAACCTCATTTTCAAGGCTGAGCGTTTTTTTGTTAGATTAAACCTAATTTTTCAAAAGCATGGGCAAGTCCATCGTCTTCTACTGCATCGGTAATGAAATCGGCCATAGCTTTGATTTCTTCGCCACCATTGCCCATAGCGACACCGACTTGGCAATATTCAAGCATCGGAATATCGACCTTCGCATCTCCAAAGGCAATCGTATCTGTCTTTGAAGCGTGCAGATGGTCAAGTAAAACATCAATGGCATGCGCTTTGGTAATGTCTTTCACACCTAAATCACCAAACAAGGCTGTTTCGCCAACACCACCCCATGTACCAGCTTTGAGATGTGGGAAGGCTTGTTTGCTTGCTTCATGATCTTCATAAGAGTTGAGGATAAAGCTGATTTTATTCACATCATCCCGATACAGCTCCCCACCGAAAACGACGCCATGTAGCACATCTTCTACTTCTTGATCTTTTACTTCTTCTAGCTTTTTGCCTTTTTTTAGTGCGTATTTTTTCATGACTGGACGCGCCACTTCACGAAAGTTTTCACTCGCAAAAAGCCCACTATTACTCTCAATATAAAATTCTAATTGCCGTTCATGCAACCAATCGACAATTTCTCGGACATCTTTGGCGGACAACATTTGATGCATAATCACCTTGCCGTCATGTTCGACATAGGCCCCGTTGCCCCCAATCATCCCATCCAGTCCGATATTTAAAATATAATCGGGCATTTCCGCTTTACTTCGCCCAGTGCATGCGTAAACTAGATGCCCATTTGCCCGTGCCTTTTGAATAGCCAGTTTGGCAGATTCAGGCAACGTGTTATCATAATCGACTAAAGTCCCATCAACATCGAGAAAAATAATTTTTGACATAGTACCTCTTCCTTTGCTGTTTTCTTATCTTTATCGTATCA
>JAEWFE010000135.1 GCA_023389005.1 Bacillota bacterium | reverse complement strand
ATTTGTAATACCTCTTTCATTAAATCTGTCACTTCATAAACATCAGCATCATCCATATTTAATCTCGCATTTACTAAATGTAATGCCAAGAATCCCGCTTCATCTTCTTTTAAGCGTAACCGATAATGTTTGTATATATACTCAATAGCCCACAAGCCAATTTTGAATTCTTCTTTGTAGAATCGTTTAATATCCCAAAGCATCAAGTTTGGTGTGTGGACGCCTGATTTTGCTCGTGTAACTGCACCGTATAAATGATCTGTTAAGGTTAAATATAGAGATTCATGAAATTTTGTCTTTAATTCATTTTCTGCTTTCTCTACAATTAAGTTAGCTAATTCAAAATAGGCAATTGGTATTTCCGACAGCAGTTCCTTCATTTTTTCTGATATAGTCGGACTATTTAAGGTGTATTGTTTTTCTATTTTTTGCTCATCAACAGTATCTCCAACCTTTTTTTGATAGGCAATCCCCCTTCCAGTCAAGATGATTTCTCGATTATTTTCATCAAGAATAATCACCGCGTTATTATTAAGTAACTTGTGAATGCGCACTATACCTTCCTCCGTTTCATAGTTCATCCTGAAAAAAGAACAACAAAAAAACCTGAAGACATACCAAATAAGCATGAAATCAGGTTTAGCTTGCTGTGCAATAACTATCCATCAGAAAGTTTTATCAAGTTGTGATTAGTATGGCTTATTTTGGAAGCGTTGTCAATCTATTTTTTCAGAAATATTTTTTATAACATTATACCAAATAATAAATCATAAGCTGATACAAAATTATATTTCAGTGTAAACTATTCCGTATCATATCTTATTAACAATAGCTTATTCAAACAATAGAAATACTGATATTACAACATTTCTCGTACTTATCTCATCTTTTTCAAACGATAGACAAACGATACAGCATCCCATTTATACCAAATTCAACTTATATTATATCGGAGGCACGAATCGTATTATTAATGATTTAAAACGGAAAATAGCGCACGAGAAAGATCCGTACGCTATCTTTTTATTTAATCACTATCCAGGGCGGCTTCATTCATTATGTGCCGACTTGACTTGGTGATTTAGAGGTTTGGTGAATAATCCCACGTTGATTCAATGATTTAATCGTATCTCTTAGTGTTTTTTTCGGATAATTCGCAGACAAAATCTCAACAATCTCGCCATCTTTTATGCCATCTTTGGGATCATCTACAAAAATAGTCAATAGTTCAAAACTTGGAAATCATCCCCCTAACTAACAAAAACAGCCCCTAGAAGCTCGGCTAACTTCTAGAGGCTAGTTGATTTTTTAAAGTACAGCATCTGGTACGAATACGAGATGTTCATTCACAAAGGTGTCAAAGCCTAATTCACTTAACTCGCGGCCATAACCGGAATTTTTGATCCCACCAAATGGCAATTCTGGATGAGAAGCCCAACCGGAATTGATGAAGGTCATCCCTGTTTCAATTTTTTCAGCGACTTCTTTGGCATGGGTTAAATCTTTAGAAAAGACCGTACTACCTAAACCATAGCTTGAATCATTTGCCAGTTCGATGGCTGCTTCTTCTGAGTCCACTTGATAAATAGAGGCTACCGGACCAAAGATTTCTTGGTTATAAATTGGATTGTCTTTCGTGATATCCGTCAAAACAGTCGGCATCACGAAATTCCCTGGATGATTAATCGCTTCATCGCCATAAACAACGGTTGCCCCATGATCTTTGGCTAGCTTGATTTGTTCTAAGACTTGTTTTTTCGCCGTGGCTGAAGACAATGGTGCCAAAGTTGTTTCAGGATTCATCGGGTCGCCCCATTTTACTGCTTTGAATTTTTCGACAACGAGATCGACAAAGCGTTGATAATTTTCTTGTCCGACCACAATAAAACGTTTCGAAGAGGTACATACTTGGCCAGCATTATATAACCGTGCAAACGTAATCGTATCGGCTAATAATTCAAAATCCGCGTCTTCTAAAATAATAAACGCATCATTTCCGCCTAATTCCATCGAGGTTTTCTTCAAATTGGCCCCTGCTTCTTGGGCAATGCTTGCACCACCACGTTCAGAGCCTGTCAAGCAAACCCCAGCAACTCTAGGATCGGCAATGGCTTTAGACACTAAGTCATAAGATAAGAATAAGTTTTTAAAAGCACCTGGTTCGACATTGGCTTCATTGACTAACGCTTCAAAGGCCTGTGCAGATTGCGGACAAATCGAAGCGTGTTTTAAAATAATTGGGTTGCCGACCATAAAATTCGGTGCAAACACGCGCATAATTTGATAAAAAGGAAAATTCCATGGTTCAACAGCGATTAACACACCCGTTGCTTGTTTGACATAATAGGCTTGACCATACACTGCTTCTAACTGTCTAGGTTGTAGAAAAGTTTCGGCCTTATCTGCATAGTAGTCGGCAATATCCGCACACAAAGCCACTTCGCCTTTAGCTTCCGTGAATAATTTTCCCATGTCCTTGGTTAAAATTTCGGCATACTTATCAAGGTCGCGGCGTAACAATGCAGCTACTTGATGTAACTGTTCTTTACGTTGTGCGAGTAAATCATTTTGACGCCATTTTTTGTATAAAGCATGACCCTTGGCTAAAGCTGCCTCTAAATCTTGCTCGGTAGCGTTATCAAAAGTTGCTAGCACTTCATTGGTATATGGATAAATTGTTTGATAAGTCATAAAAAACTCCTCCTTTGTTACAACAAATCTAACACTTGATATTATACCGCTATAGAAAGCGCTTTAAAAACGATGTGCTCATGACTTGTAAAATAAAAGCCAACGATTGCGAAATTATCCCTTTTTTGAGAAACTTAGTCACTTTTTTTGCTTCGAGTTTGCAAAGTAAGCGCTTATCTTAAAAAGTCACAGCTGTTCTTTTTCTGAAATTCTTCATTTGGTCAAAATTTGCGAAACTCATTCTTTACAAACAACAAAAAAAGCAAGTGATTGGGTGTCACTTGCCTTTAGATTAGTGGTTGATAATAAAATCTAAAATGTCCTCATAATTGACCTTGGAGGCTGCGACATTTATGCCAAGATAGACCAACTCTTCATCCGTACATTCTAAAACAATACCGTTTATCTCTAACAGCACTAGCATTACAAGGATTCCGATTCGCTTATTTCCATCTAAAAAGGCATGGTTCTTAATTAAAGCATAACAAATTCGAGCAGCTTTTTCTTCAATCGTCGGGTATTGATTCACACCAAAATAAGTATCGAAAACATTTGAAACTGCTGATTCGACTAACCCTCTATCACGCACACCATCCATTCCGCCAGAAGCATGAATCAACTGGCTATGTAATGCTATGATTTGCTCAACAGTCAAGATTGTCATTTCGCCAACTCCTTAAACGCTTCAAGATGACGAGACAAAATACTACTTGCCACTTCATCCACTGTCTGTTGGTCCGCAACGACACTTTGTTGGTACTCCGAGGCTACCAAGTCATCATAATCCACAATCACATACTTAGGTTTATTGTTTTTTAAAATAACGGTAGTCCCCTTGCTATCCACCATCCGTGCGACTTTAGAAAAGTTTTGATTTGCCTCAGTAATCGAAACTAAATTTTCAATATTAATTTGCATAGTTCCACCCCTCCCTACCTTTTATCCTACCATCTTTCATAAACAAACGCAAAAATATAGGATGAATTTATCCTAGTTTCTATTCAAGTATCTTAAATCAATTAGCTTAACTTATCTTTTTACACGGAAAACAAAAAAGCAGGTAATATCAATAGTTTAAGGTTATCGTGCTTGTTGTTGATACTCACATAGTATAATAAAATAATTTATAGTCACTAATTATGAGGAGGTATCATTAATGAATAAAGAAATGCTAAGTAGTGCAGTAGGAAGAAGAAATTTAGCGAATTTTCTAAGTGCGATAGTTATGTTGATTATTGTAATATTATTTGATAATGTTGGTATTGGATTGGCTGTAGCTATCTTTAGTAATTTTATCTTTTCTATTTTTTTAGATAATATATATGGTAAAAAGTGAAGCCTCCATTAGTTCCCTATAGAAAATACGTAAAAAAATTCGAACACTCAACAGAAATTAATTAATGATTCTGCCTAATATTCGGATACTTATTCAAAATGAATACAAAATTCAAAGTTTGCTTTTATTTATTTTAGGTTGTTAAGTAAGCAGCGTAAAATTGCCTAAATAATCATTATTCTTTTCAGTCTAAAATAGCAAGTTGGCGTACCCTATCAACATGTCAAAATAGCTATACTTTTTCTCATTTTCACAGTAAAATAGTAGTAGCAACAAATCATTCTAGGGAAGATCTGTTATGTTATCACTTAATTGAGACGCTTCATCATTTCAAACTTCCTAATTGAGATAAAAAACTGCGCGAGGTGTAAACATGGCATTCTGGTTATTTATGTTTATCGTAACATTATTAATACCATTTTCCTTACTATTAACAGGGTATCTGTGTCCAAAATACAAAACAATAAATAATACAAGAGGGTATAGAACTTTACGAGCTATGCAAACTCAAGAGACCTGGGAGTTTGCTCAAAAATATTGCGCAAAAATGTCGCTGCTTATGTTCTGCCCTACCTTACTCATACCCATTATCCTTATGCCTTTAACGATTAATCAGCAAGTGTCTACAATCGGATGGACAGGACTAGTTATTAGCCTCATTCAGATGGTGAGTTTTGTTGTCATTATTGCACTTACTGAAAAGGCGTTAAAGAAAAAATTCCACTAAAAATGCATGCGTGAGAGGAAATAA
>JAEWFE010000062.1 GCA_023389005.1 Bacillota bacterium | reverse complement strand
CATAAAGATGATTTGTGGATTTTATTTAACGGAAAAGAATATTGTGTGGGCTTGACTAAAAAGGCGCAGGATGATTTAGGGAAGGTAACCTATGCTTCATTCCCAAAAGTCGAAGCCAAAGTTCAAGTGGACATGCCGGTCGTTGAGCTAGAAGCTGAAAAAGCAGTTTGCGAATTTTCAAGTCCGTTAAATGGGGTAGTCTCATCAGTAAATGATCAATTAGACGATTTAAATGCTGAAGATGAAATGAAGGCATGGCTATTTAGCTTGAAAGAAGTAAATGAAGATGAATTTGCAGAGTTGTAAAAGAAAAATCAAACGCTAATCTGTTGATAAAAGGATAGCTGCAAAAAATAGCGATGAAGATAGTCAATTGTTCAAGAGGAATGATTGGCTATTTTTTTAGGTTAGGGTATAGAAAGTGTGTTTCGTGCTGGCTAAAATTTTGCGTATCTTGCTGCTTTATACTGTTTTGCGTTCAAAGGTTTTGAAAAAATCAACCTAAAATTGAGTATGAGGCACCAATGATTTTTAAATTGACTCTCGGAAAATCATAACTTTTGAACGCTATTTAGTATTAGCTTGATAGAATCTGTCTGATGTTTATCTACAACAAGCATATTGCTCGTTCTTTATACTTTACTCAGTACTAAGAAGCTAGGTTTAAGTAGATAATTGATTAAGTAAATAAATAAGTTATCATATGCAAACGATATATTTGCTTCCTAAAATGCTATGCAATATAATATATTCTGTGAAGATAGAATATAAATAGCAAGGTTAATGGAGAAATAGGAAAGGAGGCGCATGATTTGAAAACGAGAAAAATAATGCAAGGCCTCTTCTTGTCTTTTTTTGGTTTTGTTATTCAATAGTCAGATCATTCAGGCGCAGGAAGCACAAGTAGATGCAGAGAATTTTTATGATTATTTTAAAGGAAACGAAGGGGCGCACAGCTTTTTCCAGGTGACTTAAGTAATGGAGAAATTACTTAAGTCACCTGATGAAAAGAATAAGGTTGGCGGTGTCACATAAAAAAACAAAATAAGGTTGCCCTATGTCGCAAATGCTAATGTTTATTATCCGATTGACTGGGCGGAGTGGATTATCGAGTATCAGCCAGAGATCAATGGTGGCACGATGACGGTTACCTATAAAGTCCCTGGTATAGTAGAAAAGGTCTGGACGCGCAGCAATATTAAGACCGAATATAATGCCAAGGGAATCAATGCCGTCTCTTTTGCAATCCAATCTTCAACAGGGGATTATTCAAATTTTCATCAAATTGCCTTTGATTCATTTACTTATCGCAATGTGACGGCACAATTGAAATTTGATGACCAAGCTAAAGTATATGATGCCAAAAATGCGCAATATCAAATAAAAGATAATAATGTCCGATTAGTGAAATATGTAGACGGAAACGAGCAACCTGTTGATTTTACTTTCACTTCAGAGGACTTTGTCGTGTTGGATGATGCACAACAAATTCCTAGTGATGTAGGAAATTATCGTGTGGTATTAAGTGAGCGTGGGAAGCAACGTTTAGCCGAATTGGAAAAGCAGGAGCAAATTGATTTGGGAGATTTGAATGTGTATAAAGCCAATTATCAAATTACTCCGCGAAAAGTGACTGTACAAGCGAACAATCAAAAATTGACGCTCAAACAGGCGAAAGAAAGTTTGTATAAAAATGACTATACAGCGCCAAGTGATGAGGTGTTTAACCAAGATTTGGCCAATCAACGGCTCAATGTGGCGGTAGCTTATGATTCATCTGTCCAACCGCAAAATTTTAAAGCAGGGGAAACCTATCCAAAAATTCTTGTGCCTAATGTCAGTGGAGAAGCCTTGAAAAATTATGAAGTGAAAGAGGAAAATGGCGATGTGACAATTGGTCGCACACAGGTGAAGTTAGCGGATGGTCAACATGTCTATGATGGGAAATCCACGCGCTTTACGCAATCGCCCATCACATTAGTCTATACGGACGATAATGGAGAAGAACAAGTGCTAGACTATACATTTGAGTTATCCGACTTACAGTTTTTCTTCAATCAACAACCAACAGCTGCCGTACATGTCGATGGATATCAGGTCGTTTTGTCGGAAAAAGTGAAAGAAAAAATCACGAAAATGTATCAAGAAAAGCAACTTGAATTGCCAGATTTGGATGTTGTCGCAAAATATACGATTACTCCTCGAGCGGTAACAATTACGGCACTTGATCAAAATGTCACGAAATCGCAATTACTTGAAGGAACCATCGATACGCAAAAATATGAAATCTCAGACAAGTTATTTCAAACAGAGGTCCAAGCAAGCGTAAAAGAAGGTGCAAAGAATGGCGTATCTGTGCAGTTAAATCCAGCAATTGACTATCACGAACATATAGATGCAGCAGTTATCGAAAATGCTTTGATTCCTAAACTAGCTGAAGATAAGTTAGTTTAGGAAAAATTAACCAACCTTGCAAAAGATTATCGAATCACGTATATTAATGGTAAAGTAAAAGTATTAGCAGATATTCCAAATACGCGTGTTGATCTCGTCTCTTCTCGTATTTCGCTGGTTTCTTTAGGGATAGTAAGTATGCTCTTAGGGTATTTTGTAGTTCCTAAGGTGACAAAAGGCAGAAAACAGACGCGTAAATGATGCTATCGGTGGGAAAAATTCTAAAAGATTTGAGGATAGATTGAATGGCGACAAATAAAGCATGGAAAAAAGATTTAATCGAATTGATCTTTAAATTAATCTTTTTAGCTGGCGTTTTTCTGGTCAGTTTACTCTTTATTTTTGGGGTGGTGATTTCACCAGATGATTCGATGTCACAAGCTGTTAAACCGGGAGATATCGTGTTTTATTATCGCATGAATCAAAAATACACCACTGATTCAGTTATCGTACTTGAAAAAAAAGGAGATAAGCAGGTCAGAAGGATTGTTGCTGGACCGGGTGATGAAGTGGCGATTACGGATGAAGGATTAATGGTTAATGGGAATCTTCGTACCAATCCTGAAATCACCCATCCTACCTTGCCGTACAAAGGAAAAGTCAAATATCCATTGAAACTACAGGCGAATCAGTATTTTGTCTTGGGTGATTATCGTATGGATGTGGCGGATAGTAGGGAATATGGCGTGGTCAATCAAAGCGAAATCAAAGGATCAGTCATGACGATTATCCGAACGAAACGCTTTTGAGGATAAATAAATGAAAAAAATAATCAGAGGAATAAATATCGTTGTTGATTTGGTGGTGCTATGTGTTATATTGGTATTAGCGTCGTTTGGTATTTATAATATTTGGGATAATTATCAAATCTATCAGCAAGCCAGTAGCAATCGTTTTGAAGTCTATCAGCCAATATCCTATGATGCCGATAGTTCAAAAAGTATCGACGAACGCTTCTTGGCCCTTCAAAAGAAAAATCCAGATATTATCGGATGGATTCATGTGTTTGATACCCATATTAATTATCCGATGTTACAAGGAAAAACTAACCAAACATACATCAACTTAGATCCCTTACGAAAATTTTCTTTATCTGGAAGTATATTTTTAGATAGCTATACTTCAAAAGATTTCAGTGAGTTTTCAAATGTCATTTATGGTCATCACATGGATCAGGAAAAGATGTTTGGTGATCTTGATCACTATGCGAAAGAATCGTATGCCAAGGATCATGCTAAAGGGAATTTGTATTATGAGGGGGCCTTTCATGGATTTGATGTAGTGAGCTTTGTGGAGACAAATGCTTATGATTCAGTTATCTATAGTCACTATCGATCAGATTCGCCCAATAAGCAAAAGTTGATTGACTATATTCACGAAAAAGGGCAATATCAATTAAGAGAGATTTCAACCAATGACAAATTAGCACTATTTTCTACCTGTGCTGACGGAACGGATAATCGTTATATTGTCGTAGTGAAAATCAATGACAAGGCGTATCCTGAACCGAAAAGAGAAGTCTATCAGGAAGAAAGTATAAGCTTGCAGAAAAGGACCATATGGATCAGTATTTTGCTTATCTTTTTAGTAGTGATGGTGATACTGCTATCCTACTATTTATATCGTAAAAGAAAAAAATTAAAAAGGAAAGCAATCGATGAAAAAGTGCAATAAGGAGGGGTCAAAGTGAAAAAAATATTAGGCGTAACTTGGCTGATTTTTGGGATCATTTTTTCACTTTCTTCAACCGTTAATCTAGCGGATGAATTACAAGAAGCAACACCAGCAATTGAGATATCCATCATTCAGAATATAGAAAGACAAGGAGTTTCTGAAGATTTTCGAATGGCTTATCGCTTGACTCAGACCAATGATTATCCCAAACTAGCTATTCAGCCATCCACATTTGAAGTGGTGAATACAAAAGATCAAGCGAAAGTGCATAAAGTCATCTTGCGTTTTGGTGAAGGTGGGATTGCTTTTCCACTAGCTGGAGAGTATCACTTGAAATTTTCACCAATCTATCAAGGAAGTAGTCATATCTTGGCGAAGGATGCACCAACGTATCTGTTGAATTTTACAGTGAATGCAGATTTACTCATTACAAGGGCGATTATTTATAGAGAAGATAACGGTAAAAAGGTGGATGAATTAGTCTACTCCTTTTTAATGAAAGGGATGCGGCCACCAATTGATTCGTCAACTAGTTCAAGTTCTTCTGGTTCTTCAACAACGGAAACGACCTCTGAATCATCAACTTCCACTACAGAATCGAGTTCAAGTCAGGTTCCGCCAGTCACAAGTTCAACAGATGGCAATAAGCAACCGCCT
>JAEWFE010000084.1 GCA_023389005.1 Bacillota bacterium | reverse complement strand
CATGGTCATTTAGAAAGACTTGAAAAAAAAGGCTTAGTTCATCGTGATCCAACAAAACCACGAGCTTTAGAACTCACCGCACTTGGTTTGGAAAAAATTGGTATCGTCAAACAACAAATTCCGATTGTTGGTGTAGTTACAGCCGGAAATCCAATCTTAGCAGTTGAGCAGACCGAGGATTACTTCCCTGTTCCACCAGAATTAACGGATGAAAGTGAACCTTTATTCATGCTTACGATTCGTGGAGAAAGTATGATTAATGCAGGTATTTTAGATGGTGACCAAGTCATTGTTCGCAAACAATCATCTGCACGTAACGGTGAAATCGTGATTGCAATGACGGCAGATGATGAAGCTACTTGTAAGAGATTTTATAAAGAAGCCAATCATTTTCGTTTACAGCCTGAAAATGATTTGTTAGAACCGATTATATTAGATGAAGTAACGCTTCTAGGTGTTGTAGTTGGCCTATATCGTAATTATTAATTCCTTTAAAAAATCTTCTATTTATCTATTTTAGAAGATTTTTTATTTTTTTTCTTTACTTTTCGAACAAACATTCGTATAATAATGATATACAAACAAACGTTCGAAAAGAGGGGTATTTATGAAATTTATTCGACAAATGGGCTTATTACTCATCATTTTCTTTCTCGGTCTATTCATTGGGGATTATGGCAATCATCAAATCCCTATCTATCTAGCGCCTATCGTCATATTATGGATTATGGCTTGGGATGATCGTCGTAATCGTATGTTAAAACGTAAAATGAAACAACAAAAGAGCAAAAATCAATCCAATTATTTCTATATTTATGATCAAGAATATCCCACTGCTCATCATAGATATTAAATCTGTCGCAATATAGGTTGCGACTTTTTTTATAAAAAAAAGTCTAGAGAATGGATTGCACCATTCTCTAGACGCTTGAACTTCTTTATTGACGAATTAAGTAATCAAACGCACCAAGGGCCGCTGTTGCACCAGAACCCATGGAAATAATAATTTGCTTGTAGGCTGAATCAGTGCAATCACCTGCAGCAAATACACCAGGCATACTTGTTTGACCATGTTTGTCAACAATGATTTCACCACGATTTGTAAGTTCCACTCTATCTTTTAACCATGCAGTATTTGGTACAAGACCGATTTGTACAAATACACCAGATAAATCAATATGATGTTCTTCATTCGTGGTACGATCAACATAGTTAAGCCCAGTTACTTCATCAGATCCCACAATATCTTTCGTAGCAACATTTTTCAATACGGTAATATTATCTAATTTTGCTACTCTATCTTGTAAAACTTGATCGGCTTTTAATTCCGGTAAAAATTCTAAAACATAGACATGTTCAGCTAAACCCGCTAAGTCAATGGCAGCTTCAATACCTGAATTTCCCCCACCGATGACTGCTACTTTCTTACCAGTGAATAATGGACCGTCACAGTGTGGGCAATAAGTAACGCCTTTGTTGCGGAATTCTTGTTCTCCTGGCACATTCATATTACGCCATTTAGCACCTAAAGCTAATACAACAGATTTAGCTTTTAATACAGCCCCATTTTCAAGTTCAACTTCCACGACATCTGTTTTACGAATATCTTTTGCACGTTGACCTTTCATGATTTCAACTGGATATTCTTTTACATGTTGTTCGACTTGGGCCATCAATTTGGGACCTTCAGTATATGGTGTACCAATCATATTTTCAATACCGACTGTTTCCATTACCTGTCCACCAAAGTTTTCTACAACCATACCTGTACGAATACCTTTACGAGCAGCATAGATTGCCGCTGAACTACCAGAAGGACCACCGCCGACAACAAGAACATCAAATAATCCTTTATCTTCGAATTCTTCAGCAGAACTTGGACCAGCAGCTAAATCTACAAGTTGTTCGATACTCATACGTCCGCTAGCGAATTCTTCACCATCTAAAAAGACAGTTGGCACAGCCATAATCTTTTTAGCATCTACTTCATCTTTAAACATACCGCCCTCAATCATTGTATGACTGATATTTGGATTTAAGACTGACATAATGTTTAAAGACTGAACAACGTCAGGACAATTATGACAAGTTAAGCTAATATAAGTTTCAAAGTGTAAAGGTCGATTGATTTTTTCAATACGACGAATCACATCTTCTTCAACTTTTGGTTTACGTCCACCTACTTGTAATAACGCTAAAATAAATGAAGTAAATTCGTGACCAAGTGGTAATCCTGCAAACTCAATACCACTATCTGCTTGCCCTTTTTGATTAATCATAAAAGATGGTGCACGAGTTAATGATTTATCTACTAATGAAATTTTTGGTGACATTGCTTGGATTTCATCTAGAAACTCGCGAACCTTTTGACTGTTTTCACTTTCATCTAAGTGAGCAGCAAAAACAACATCATTTTCAAGTAATTCAAGATATTGGGCTAATTGCGCTTTAATTTCAGTATCTAAAGCCATTTGACAATCCCCTTTTCTTAAATCTTACCAACTAAATCTAGACTAGGTTTAAGTGTTTCTGCTCCTTCTTTCCATTTGGCTGGGCATACTTCACCTGGATGTGTACGAACGTATTGTGCTGCACGAATTTTATCAACAAGAATCGCAGCATTACGTCCAATACCATCAGCATTGATTTCAAGTGCTTGAACAATGCCATCTGGATCAATAATAAATGTTCCGCGTTGTGCTAAACCTTGATCATCTAATACATCAAAACCTAATGAAATTTGATGAGATGGATCACCAATCATAATGTATTCTAATTTTGAAATAGCTTCTGAATGATCATGCCAAGCTTTGTGGGTAAAGTGTGTATCTGTTGAAACAGAGTATACTTCTACTCCTAAGCTCTTTAGTGTAGCGTATTGTTCTTGTAAGTCTTCTAATTCTGTTGGACAAACAAATGTGAAGTCTGCAGGATAGAAGCAAACAACACTCCAATGACCTTTAAAATCTTCATTTGTAACCTCAATGAATTCTCCGTTATGAAATGCATTTGCTTTGAATTCAATTACTTCTTTACCAATTAATGACATGGCTATTCCTCCAATAATTTAAATATTTGAGACAACTCTCAATATAAATATAACTAAAAATATGTTATCGGTCAACCTTTTAGTTATATTTATTATAATTTTAAAATTGGTTTCATATTGTAAAATCTTATATTATATTGAAATATCATTTTCAATTAGATTTAATCATTCTCACTCGCTGCCGATTAATAGTGGCACTAAGAATGGATAACTAGTTAAGAAATCAAGAATCGATCGTCGCTGTTGGGCAGAATCGATGGTAATTTGAGCAAATTGATTTTCATCAAGATAAAATTTTACTTTTTGCTGATGATCAAGCAAGATTTCAAAAGTCTGTTGGTCAACTAATTCAAAATCATATTCTTTGACAGACATCAATTTAATAAAGATGCGATCAATGATTAATTCTGAAACTTTTCTTTGACTAGTAAAGTTTACAACCAATTCATAGGCATTATCTAATAAACTTTGCTCAACCGTAAATCCTAATTTTTTGGCATAGAGTAAGAGCTGATTTAAGTCATGATTAAATAAAGCCAGTTGATTTCTGGATAAAATATGGTCTTCATACCATAAACGGATAAAAGAAGCCATATGATGATCAAATATTTCTACTTCTTTTGAAAGTAAATCAAAAGCTAGCAATGGAATAAATGCAGCGTTCATGCTTGGGTTTAAGACGTTTAATTGAAATTCAAAAATGAGTCTATTTTGCTCGTCTAAGCGATGGATGACTTGAAAATGCTTGGTATACCAACGATTGAAGCTATCTCCTTTTTGCAAATCAATGGCAGATAACGGTCTAAGAAGTTCGTAGCTTATATATTCAATTAAAATTTGCTTTGCTAGAGCGGAGATTTTATGTTCATTCAGTACATGATGATTAAAAAGTGATAATAATTTTTCAAAATCTGCTTCCATAATCACCCTGCGTAATTTCAAATCGGCGAGTTCATCTTCAGCTGCTTGAATTAATGAAAGAATTTTTTGATGATCTTTTTGTTTGGTTTCATCATAAACTGTCTGTATATTCATTTCTTCATTGACAGCGGTATAATCAATATCTTCTCGAGGAATAGATGATTCAGAAAAATGCATCACTTCTTTTTCTTGTACTTCAAGTTTAGAATCCTTTGTCATTTGCTTGAACCTCCTCTCTTGGTAATAAATAATCAGTAATAAATTGCATTAATTCAGCTTCTAAATGATCTAAAGAAGTCGCGTATTTTTGAACTAAGCGCAATTCTTTTGTAATTAATGCCCGATGTAGCTGAATATTGAAATAATCTTGCTGATAAGCCTCTTTTCTTCTATTTAGCGTTGTATCATCATCTTTTTGGGCATTTAGCTTTTGTATATCCGCTTCTAATTGTTTTTTAGTATTCAACAATTGTAAATATTCTTCCTCATTTTTCACACGGTTAAAAATCGTTTTTTGTTGAGACATTTGTTGAATCTGCTTATTAATTGGCAATAATTTTTTCTCTAATTCTTCTACTTCAGACTGTAATGTTAGATTTTGCACATCTAATTGATTGATTTTTTGTTCAATTTCTTTTAGTTGAGATTGATCCGTTTCGTTAAAATTACGCCATTCATTTAAGACAGTTGGCTCAATATAGATTTTAGGCACACTGACATCAACCATAATCGTTGGACGTTGATGATAATATTGTCCAATTCGATATTGTAAAAGAGTCGGACTTATTTTTTTGACAAACTGTAGATATTCAAATCTAGCTAATAAAGCATCATGTAATTTTCTGGCTAACAAGTTGTCAATTTCATGAT
Organism: Bacillota bacterium; assembly: GCA_023389005.1. GTDB lineage: Bacteria > Bacillota > Bacilli > Lactobacillales > Enterococcaceae > Enterococcus_E. The sequence continues at coordinate 1,603 of JAEWFE010000084.1, read as the reverse complement.
TTTGGTTTGAGGTTTCTTTAAGTTCTTTATGCAGTTTTCCTTGATAAATGCGATAAATTTCAGCCACATTTTCAGTTTCGATTGCATGTTCAAAAGACTGCAAATCTTGTAATAATTGTCCAATATTTTTTGAGGCACTAGCTTTTACCTCACCAAAACTTGGCTGTTGCTCTTGAGATGTAGGCATAGAAAATCCCTCCTAACATTTTATATTTATTCTAACATACTTTTTATTAAATTTACATGAAATCGCTTGAAAAAAAGAACAATCTAGACCTGATGAATCAAGCCTAAATTGTTCTTTCTCACTTATCTTTAGTTCTAAAGCGAATTTGTTGTTTGTCATCTCTTGATAGAATTGTTTCTTCTTTTAAGTATTCAAAGCGTAGTTCGTTAATTTCAAGATTCTCAAGCATTTCTTCATATCCCTTAAAAATAGAACGAATATAATTTTTGTATGCTTTTTTCTTTTTTAGTCTTTTCTTCATATTGCACCGTCCTTACCTTCTTATATTAACAATATTTCAAGTATTAATCAACCTTGTCAAATAACTGATAAGCGTAACGGTGTCCATCAGGGATTGGAAAGTAAATCTCACCGCAAAATTGAAATCCAGTATCTAAAATAGCTTTTTGCATACCTATATTGAGTCGATGTGTATCAATCCGAAAATCATGATACCCAAATTTTCTTCCTTGTAAAATCAATGCTTGAAGCAGCTTTTTCGCGTAGCCTTTTTGTCGAACCAATGGATTAACAGAGATACGATGAATCGATAAATAGTTATTTGTCCCCTTCCATTGACCAATAATGGCAGAATACACCGGATCAACACCAGCTTGTAATGTTCCCAGCGCCACAATTTGGCTATCATTGATTAATAAATATAGTTCCTGATTCAAAATATTAACCTGAATATTTTCTTTTGTTGGTCCATAACCATCTTGCCATTGAGTAGAACTTTGTTTGGCCAGTAATTGGATAGCTGATTCATAAATGGGTAAAATGTCGGATAAATCCTCTAATTGTGCTAATCTTAGTTGCATTTTATCCCTCCTCGTTCATAATTATAAAAATAAAATGGTTCTAGTACAAGACTAAAACCATTTCAGATTAATGAACATTCATTGCATTTAATTGATAACCTTTAACAAATGACTGCGCGGATGTCATTTCGATTTTCTTTGAGTGAACATAAGTTGAATTAAAAAGACGTGCACTTGCCACATATCTACCCGAGTTTACAAATAGTTCACTTACCGAACCATCGATAAACCAGTCAAAATTTTGTAAAGGTTCATCAAGTATCACTTTACGGTATTCATCTTCATTTGTATACCAATTTTTTCGTATTAAGGTTATTTCATGATTGTCTGCTTGATATGCCAAAGTGAAAACATCATCAATCGTAATTTTAAAATCTTCTTGAACTTCTTCTTCACAGATAAGCTCAATCATAGATGACTGTATTTCTTGCGTACCATTCAATAGCTGAATTTCTTGATTTCTTAATTGATAGATTTCATTTGCAGGATTTTGGCATAATTTATTTCCGTCTAGTGTTAACTCTCTTGGGATTGTCAAACAGTGAATCCAACCTTC
>JAEWFE010000318.1 GCA_023389005.1 Bacillota bacterium | reverse complement strand
AGTCTCTGTGATTATTCATTCATCTCTATTTTGGTTAGATCAAAAAATTTCGTGAATAAAGTTAATTCTTCAGTCGCTTCAGGCACACAACCTAATATTTCATCAAAGGAAGTAGATTCTTTTTGTTTTAAAATTCCAGCAATAACTAAAGAACAAGAAATGATTGGAAATATATTTAACAAATTGATAACTTTATAGCCATTCACCAGCGTAAGCCATTAGCTGATTTATTTAATAATTTTTCTTAACTTAATGCAGATAACGAACGCATAACAAGATCAACATCCTGATTTTCTAACTCTTGAATGATATGAAGATATGTTTTTTGTGTGGTAGTCATACTGGCATGTCCCAATCTTCGCGCCACGCTAGCAATGGATACACCTGCAAATAGTAACAAAGAAGCATGTGTATGTCGCAATCCATGAATTGATATTTCTGGTACTCCTGCCCTTCTACATCGTGTGCTCAAAACACTATTAATGGTTGAATTATATATCTTTTCTGTATTTACGAAAATAGGTTTATCCTCATCCAATCCTTTTACTAATTCAGAAAATTGAATAACCGTTTGCCAATCTATTTGGATTTTTCTAACTGATGATTTATTCTTAGTTGGACTGAATCCTCCACCATCTTTGTAGTTCCAAGTTTTTGTAATAGATAACTTTTGATGTGCAAAATCAAAGTCTTTTGGGGTCAATGCCAACGCTTCAGAAAAACGCATCCCAGTCTTTGCAACTAACAAAATAAACCAATCCCAATTAATTTTATCTCCCAATTTTAAAGTAGAAAGTAATGAGTGAAGTTCAAATTGGTTCAAATACTTTATCTTTTTTTCTCGCGGAGCTCTACCTTTTATTATCGCTTTTCTTGTGGGATCTCTTTCCACTAATCCTTCATCTACAGCATCTAGAATTGACCCTTTTAACTGATGATGAAAGTCCATGGTTGTTTGTCGTTCATGTACCAAAGCATAATCATTCAATAATTTTTGGTAGTTTATTCTGTCTAAATCACATAATCTTAAATCAGGTGCCAGTTTTTCAATCCATTGCTGTGTCATATAATACTTGTCTAATGTTACCTTTCTAATTGCCCCTTCCTTATAAACAGAAATCCATTGTCGATAGTAGTCACAAAATAACGTTTCTTTCGTATTTTTCGATGTCACGATAATTCCTCCTGTTCTTGCTAATGGCTTACGATGATAGGTTTTATCGAGATTAAATTAAAAACTAATACATCATATATACTAAAACGTTCTTATGATACAATCAATTAATAAAGATATGTATTTTGTTTTTCATATTTTTTGCTACTTTTCCATTGTATTGATTGAAATCTATTTTCATAATGTTGGTCTTTCTGTTATATTCTATCAGTTACGCTGATGAAGGGTTATGAGTTTATCCAGTTTTTCAAAAAATACTCCTACTTTTTTTTGCTCTTCAATAATCGGAAGGTACAAAGTAAGCTTTTCAACTGATGAATAGTTAACATAAATTTGTGTACCTCCTTGAACAACTTGCTTAATTTTATGTCTAAAAGGTCCATTTAGTAATGTATAAGCAAATCTAGAATTAAAACCTTCCTTTGGTGAAATTATTTCTGTTCGCTGGTTTACAACATATTCATTATCATTTTCTATCAGTAATGTACGTCCAATTATTGTTCCATTAGCAGTTTTGTCATTAAGTATCATTGTAAGTTCACCAGCATACACTATTCGTTTATCCGTAATTTCATTAGAATGCGCTCTAATTCCTTGATCAACATACCTACTATCTAATCCATAACTACCAATTGAAATCACCTTATACTTACCATTATCATCGAAATATTTTTCAATCGCTGTACCACCACGATGATTGGACACTTCCCCTAACTTTCGCTGTTCCCAATCTTAAGCAAAAAAATAAGGCTAAGGATGCCCCCTAACCTTATTATATTTATTACTCCATTATATCTTTTAGGAATTCTTGTAACTCTCGCTGCTCTTCGTCATTCGTTCCAACTAATTCACCTAACATAGAATACAATTCAGTTGTCATTTTATCAATTTCTGCTTGTGTTTCTTTCAACCCTTTTGCAATTTCTTTTAAAGGAACGACTTCCTCTTCTTCAAAAGTATCAACATAACGAGGAATATTCAAGTTAAAATCATTTTCCACAATTTCGTCATATGATGCACAATATGCAAATTTATCAATATTTTCACGCTTGTCATAAGCATCCAAAATCTTATTGATATGCTCTTCTGTCATAATATTTTGGTTCTTTCCTTTTTCAAACTCTTTTGAAGCATCGATAAACAGAACATCTCTACTTGTACGATTTTTCTTCAATACAATTACTGTAGTTGGAATACTTGTATTATAGAAGATGTTTGCAGGCAATCCAATAACAGTATCAATCATACCTTCTTCAAGTAAGTGCTGACGAATCGTTCCCTCAGCATTCCCTCTAAATAACACACCATGTGGTAATACGATTGCCATCACTCCATCATTTTGTTTCAAGTGATATAGTCCATGTAATAAAAAGGCAAAATCTGCTTTTGATTTAGGGGCTAATTTTCCAAAACTTGAAAAACGTGGGTCCTTCATAAATCCAGCATCAGCAGACCATTTTGCTGAGTATGGTGGATTCATTAACACAGCATCAAAGTCAGTCGGTTCTTCTGTTGGCCAGTCTTGATCTAATGTATCAGCGTTATGCAACGACTGATTTTCTACTGGAACACCATGTAAAATCATGTTCATTCGAGCTAAATTATAGGTTGAAGTATTTAATTCTTGTCCAAAATAACGAATAGTACTTGGCTCATTACTATATTTCTTAGCATTTAATAATAACGAACCTGACCCCATCGTCGCATCATATACTGTAAAGCCTTTTGTGTTTTCCTTTCCACGTATCACGATTTGAGTCATTAATTTAGCTACTGGTTGAGGAGTATAGAATTCTCCTGCTTTTTTACCCGAATCGCTGGCAAATTGACCAATTAAATACTCATAGGCGTCTCCAAGAATATCTCCAGCATGTCCTGACATATCTAAATTAGCAATTTGTTTCATCACATCAGAAATCGTTGCATTTTGTTTTTGTGGTGTAGCGCCTAATTTTTTTGAATATAAATCAATATCTTCAAATAGATTTTCAAAAGTGTCATCTTCTTGTTCCATATTTCTAAAACCTTGACTTAGTGACTCCAATTGAAAAGTCCCGTTGTTAACATTATTTACTAAAGCAGTAAAAGTTAGTTCAGGTGAAATGACATAAGATAAATCATCTTTTAGTGTCTCAACTAAATCTTCTTTTGTATCTTCATCTGCCATTGCTTCTTCATATAATTTTTGTGCTTGCTGCAAACTCTCTACTTCTTCATCGAGATTTTCCGCAACAGAATATAACAATTTATCAGATAAAAACTTATAGAAAATTAATCCTAATAAATAAGATTTATAGTCATTTGCATCCATTTTTGATCTTAAAATATCCGCGCTATTCCATAATGCTTGATATAGTTCTTGTGATGTTTGTGTATTATTTGTTGCCATGTGTTATCCTCTTTTCAGTTTTCATTGATATTTACATTTTTCAGAAATTGTTTAAATAAATATTTTATTTAACAGTGTTTGTTTCAGATTTTTTAGTTGTTCTAACTTACGCTGGTGAATGGCTATATAGTTTTCTAATTTAATATAGTACATCCCAATTTTCTTTGATTCAGAAGCATCGGGTACTGGTATTCGAAATTTCTCAAATTGAGTTTTATTAATGATTGCTGTAGCAGTTTGCCCAGCAATACTAGAAAGTTTTTTCGAATAACGTTCCATTGAAAACAATAGAAAAGATGAGCTTACTTTATATGGAATGATAGCGTTTATTTGCTGATTGAAAGATGCTGGAATCATATTAATTGTATTCTTTCCAATCGACGCTATACAAGTTATTAATACAGATTCTTTAGGAACCATTCTAGCTTTTGTTAATCCAATGTCGGTTAGTCGCTTTTCTGATTTATGTGTAAACAATGAATTAATATCACTTGGTGTAATCCAAATGTTTTCATTATTTTCATTGGTCCAGTATTCTTTTTTTGATGTTGAGGGAGTATTGCCTGTTAATATTTTTCCAAGTTCAATTAGTTTTCGCTGTTTCCAAG
>JAEWFE010000152.1 GCA_023389005.1 Bacillota bacterium | reverse complement strand
GAAGCTGAGAATACGCAATTTAATCAACAGTTATTGCAAGATTATTATTCCTTGGCACTTGTGAAGGCGCAATGTGATACCCCAATGTTACAACAAGCTTTAAAGGGACAAAAACCAATTCTAAATGAGAATAAGATTTATTTATCGGTGAGTTCTGAATCGATTATGCCTTTATTAAGTCAGCAATATTTGCCAAAAATAGAAAAAAATTATCAACAGTTTGGTTTTCCTAGAATCCGTTTAAATTTGCAATTGGATGCCGAATTAGCTAGTTTAGAACAACAAGCTTACGAAGAACATCAACAGGCCCAAGCACAAATCATGATGGAAAATGCCGCTAAAGCTATTGCCAATCAAGAAAAACGCAAACAAGAAAAGGCAGATGAGGGAGCGAGTTTTTCTGGACCTATTCAATTGGGGCGTGAAATTAATCCGAGTGATGAAATTACGCCAATGGTTGAGATTGTTGAAGAAGAAAACCGCGTGCTCTTTGAAGGTTATATTTTTGATATCGAGATTCGTGAGTTGCGTTCAAAGCGTTCCTTATTACAAATAAAAATTACCGACTATACTTCTTCATTCATTGTTAAACGCTTTTCAAATAATGATAAAGATGTCGAAATGTTTAATGCACTGAAAAAAGGCATGTGGGTGAAAGCGCGCGGCAGTATTCAAGAAGATAGTTTTTCACATGAGTTAACGATGATGGCTCAAGATATTTCTGAAGTGTCTCATGAAAGTCGCAAAGATTATGCACCAGAGGACCAAAAACGAGTAGAATTACATCTACATTCGAATATGTCAACCATGGATGCGACCAATTCGATTACAGATTTAGTTACCCAAGCTGGAAAATGGGGTCATAAAGCGATTGCCATTACCGATCATGGGGGTGCCCAGGCCTTTCCAGAAGCACACCAAGCTGGGAAAAAAGCAGGCGTGAAGATTATCTATGGGGTTGAGGCGAATATTGTTGATGACCGTGTTGAAGTAGCTTATAATCCAGCGCCTATTGAGTTAGAGGATGCTACTTATGTCGTGTTTGACGTGGAAACAACTGGACTTTCGGCGGTATATGATACAATTATTGAATTAGCGGCTGTTAAAATGCATAAAGGCAATATTATTGATACCTTTGATGAGTTTATTGATCCAGGTCATCCACTGTCTAACACCACGATTCAATTAACCGGGATTACCGATGATATGGTTCGCGGCTCGAAATCAGAAGCAGAAGTCTTGCAGATGTTTAAAGAGTTTACGGGTGATGCGATTTTAGTGGCCCACAATGCTTCTTTTGATATCGGCTTTTTAAATACGAGTTATGATAAAAAAGGCATGCCGATTTCAACCAATCCAGTTATTGATACATTGGAACTTGCGCGCTATTTGTATCCAGATTTCAAACGTTTTGGATTAGGTGTATTGACTAAGAAATTTAATGTTGGCTTAGAGCATCATCACCGGGCTATCTATGACTCAGAAGCAACGGCCCATCTTGCTTGGATTTTTATTAAAGAAGCGATGGAAAAGCATGAGATGAAGTTACACCAAGATTTAAATCGTGGAGTTGGTGGCGAAAATGCTTATAAACTGGCGCGTCCTTTTCATGCGACAATCTTAGTGACGACCCAGGCTGGTTTGAAAAATTTATTCAAACTGATTTCTTTATCTAATGTGAAATATTTCCATGATAAGGTACCGCGCATTCCTCGTACTGAACTCACGCGATTAAGAGAAGGCTTGATAGTCGGGACTGGCTGTGATAAAGGGGAAGTCTTTGTGGCGATGATGCAAAAAGGTCGGGCTGCGGCAAAAGAACTGGCGCAATTTTATGATTTTATCGAAGTTATGCCAAAACCAGTGTATGCCCCTTTGATTGAGCAAGAATTAGTGAAAAATGAAAAAGACTTAGAAGAAATTATCAAAAATCTGGTTGCGATTGGAGATGAATTAGGTAAGCCTGTCGTAGCAACTGGGAATGTCCATTATTTAAATAAAGAAGATGCCATTTACCGCAAGATTTTGATTAACTCAATGGGACCAGGTAATCCCTTAAATCGTCATACTTTACCAGATGTGCATTTTAGAACGACGGATGAAATGTTAACTGAGTTTCAATTTTTAGGAGCGGAAAAAGCCCAAGAGATTGTCGTGACGAATCCTAACTTGATTAATGAGCAGTGTGAAGTCGTTATTCCGGTAAAAGATGATTTATATACGCCAAAAATTCCTGGCTCAGAAGAAGAGATTACGGAGTTGAGTTATAAACGGGCCAAAGAATTATATGGCGATCCACTGCCTGAAATTGTTGAAAAGCGTTTAGAAAAAGAATTAAATTCGATTATCGGGAATGGATTCTCAGTGATTTACTTGATTGCTCAAAAATTAGTGCATAAGAGTAACGAGGATGGCTATTTGGTTGGTTCTCGTGGTTCGGTAGGTTCGAGTTTTGTTGCGACGATGACAGGAATTACTGAGGTGAATCCCTTAGCACCGCATTATCATTGTCCAAATTGTCAGTATTCAGAGTTCTTTGTCAATGGTGAATTCGGTTCTGGCTTTGATATGCCGGAAAAAGCCTGTCCGAAATGTGGCACTCGTTTGAAAAAAGATGGTCATGATATTCCGTTTGAGACTTTCTTAGGTTTCCACGGAGATAAGGTTCCCGATATTGATTTGAACTTCTCAGGTGAATATCAACCCCAAGCGCATAACTATACCAAAGTCTTGTTCGGTGAAGACTATGTGTATCGCGCAGGAACGATTGGTACGGTAGCCGATAAGACAGCCTATGGATTTGTGAAAGGTTATGAGCGTGATAATGACCTTCACTACCGCAGTGCCGAAGTGGATCGTTTAGCTAAAGGGGCTACAGGGGTGAAACGTACGACTGGTCAGCACCCTGGTGGGATTATCGTTATTCCAGATTATATGGATGTGTATGATTTTACGCCGATTCAATATCCAGCTGACGATCTCAATGCAGAATGGCGCACCACACACTTTGATTTCCACTCGATTCATGACAATATTTTAAAACTTGATATTCTAGGGCACGATGATCCTACCGTGATTCGGATGTTGCAAGATTTATCCGGTATTGAGCCGAAAACCATTCCGACAGATGACCCTGAAGTGATGAAAATTTTCCAAGGGCCGGAAGTATTAGGCGTTACCGAAGAGCAGATTGGTTCAAAAACAGGGACATTGGGGATTCCAGAATTTGGGACGCGTTTTGTTCGTGGCATGTTAGAGCAAACCAAACCAAGTACATTTGCTGAGTTGCTGCAAATTTCGGGTCTATCACATGGTACAGATGTATGGTTAGGAAATGCTGAAGAACTGATTCGAAATGGTACGACAACACTAGCCGAGGTGATCGGTTGTCGTGACGATATCATGGTTTATTTGATGCATGCGGGTCTAGATAATGGTTTGGCCTTTAAGATTATGGAAAGTGTGCGTAAAGGTAAGGGGATTCCAGATGATTGGCAAGAAGAAATGCGTAAACAAGAAGTGCCAGAGTGGTATATTGAGTCTTGTTTGAAGATTAAATATATGTTCCCGAAAGCCCATGCTGCAGCTTATGTCTTAATGGCCTTGCGCGTGGCTTACTTTAAGGTTTACTTCCCGATTCTTTATTATTGTGCTTATTTTTCTGTGCGGGCCGATGATTTTGATTTAGTGGCGATGTCTCGAGGAAAAGCCGCAGTAAAAGCACGTATGGATGAAATTAATGAAAAAGGAATGGAAGCTTCAACCAAAGAAAAGAACTTGTTAACGGTCTTAGAATTGGCCAATGAAATGCTAGAACGTGGTTTTGAATTTGGAATGATTGATCTTTATAAATCAGATGCCGTGAACTTTGTCATTGATGGGAATAAGTTAATTGCACCATTTCGAGCAGTGCCAAGTTTGGGGATTAACGTGGCCAAACAAATCGTTCAAGCACGTGAAGAAGGCGCGTTTTTATCCAAAGAAGACTTAGCCACTCGTGGGAAGGTTTCAAAAACTTTGATTGAATATATGTCTGAACATGGGGTACTTGATGGGCTACCTGAAGAGAACCAACTTTCTTTATTTGATAATCTCTTTTAGGAGGTATTAGAATGAAAAAAATTGACTTAGCTACTTGGCCTCGACGCGAAGTTTTTACCTTTTTTTCTCAAATGTCTAATCCTTTTTACATGGTGTGCTTTAAGCAAGAGGTGACAAACTTAGTAAAATATTGTAAAGAGTCGCAACTATCTTTTTACTATGCTTTGATTTATCTTACTTGCCAAGCGATGAATGAGATAGAAAATTTTCGCTATTTCTTACAAGACGAAGAGGTCTATCTATATTCGAAACGGATTCCTAGTTTTACTGATTTGAAAAAAGGCAGCGATCAATTTCATATTGTAACGATGGATTTAAAGTCTAGTTTACGTGATTTTTGTCAGCAAGCAAGGGTCCAATCAAGTCAGCAAGCAACTTTCATAGAGCCTTATGCTGCAGAAAACTTGATTTACTATTCATGTTTGCCATGGCTTGATTTGACTGCCTTAACTAATGAGCGTGATTTAGCGAATCCTAAGGCAAAAGATGACAATATCCCACGAATCAGCTGGGGAAAATATACCAAAAATCAGGACAAAATTGAACTAGTGATCTCATTGGAAGTCAACCATCGCTTTGTAGACGGCTTACATGTTGGTCGTTTCGCTGAAAAATTGACACAAATGATTGAAAACTTATAATATAAAAGGATGAGAGCTGCACAATGGCGGTTCTCATCCTTTTGTACTTATTTTAAGGTTAATTTGCAGACGACTTCACATCTAGCGGTATGAGGAAACATGTCCACGGATTGCAGATATTCGACGCGGTATTTCTGACTGAGTGTGACTAAGTTTTTCGCTAAGGTCGATACATTACAAGAGACATAAACGAGCTGTTGACTAGGATATTTTAAAAGTGCAGCTAATAATTGATCATCTAATCCTGTTCTTGGCGGATCGACAATAATGACATCTGCACGAAATCCTTCAGCCAACCATTTAGATAGTAAATCCTCGGCAGTTCCGACTTCATAATGGGTATTTTCTACTCCGAGTCGTTGGGCATTTTTCTTAGCATCTTCAATCGCACTTGGGATAATATCCATACCACGGACTTCTTTGACTTGTTTGGCTAAACTTAGACCAATTGTGCCCACACCGCAGTATGCATCCACGACACTTTCTTTTCCAGTTAAGGTACAGGCTTTGATTGCTTCGTCATACAATATTTTTGTTTGCGTAGGATTTAATTGGAAAAAGGCTCTAGCAGATAAATCAAAGACCACTTCATTGATTTGCTCGGTAATCGCTTCTTTTCCTGCTAAATGAATCGTTTCATCGCCCATGACAAGTGATGTTTGCTTGGCTTGGATATTTTGCATGATAGACACCACTTCAGGACATTGACTTTGAATCAGACGCAAAAGACTATTTAAGTTCGGAATTTGACGTTTGGCTGAAATCAAGACTAATTGGACTTCACCGGTTTCAATCCCCACGCGTACCATCAAGGTTTTCAATATACCTGTTTTTTTCTTTTCATCATAAATAGGAATTTGATAACGATTCAACAGACGTACAACGGTATTTAATACTTTTTGCGTTGTTTCTTCTTGTACAAGACAATTATCGATAGCGACTAACTGATGTGAATTTTCTTTATAGAGACCGGCTTCGATTTTTCTCAATTTTGGATTAAAACGTAATTGAAACTGGGCTTTATTACGATAATGCCAAGGATTTTGCATGCCAATCGTTGGACGTAATTCAAAATTTTGATAGCCAGTGGGTTTGAATTTTTCTAGTGCTTGTTTAAGTAAATCGCGTTTGAAATCAAGTTGTGCCTGATAATTTAAATGCATCAACTGACAGCCACCGCATGCATCATAATACGCACAGGCTGGCTGTACGCGGTCTTTGCTAGGTTTTAATATTTTGATGATTTTCGCATAGGCATATTTAGGCGTTGCTTTTGTCACTTGTACGAGCACTTCTTCATTAGGCAACGCATTAGCAACGAAAATAATCATTTTTTGGTGATAGCCGATGCCTTCTCCATTAATACCAAGACGTTTGATTTTTATTTGAAATTTTTGCTTTTCTCTAAGTTGAACCATGTTCTTTTCCTTTCACATTTGCTAGTAACATGATAACGCATATAATAAGATTTTTTCAACAGTTCAGATAGATTTAAATTTTAGAAAGATATGTTACAATAATAAAAGTATGCGAAAGGACTGATAGAAATGATTATTCAAAAAATGACGCAAAAAAAGGCGAAAAGTTATGAAATTACGCTTGATGATCAACGGACTTTTATCGTATCTGAAGACGTCTTGGTGAAATTTCGCTTATTAAAGGGAAAAGAAGTCGATGAGTCATTGTTAGCCGAAATCAAAAAGGCAAGTGCATATGATATCGGTTTGCAGCAGGCTTTAAATTATTTAAGCTATCAATTACGTACTGAAAAAGAAATCGCAGCCTATCTGAAAGAGAAAGAAATTGGCGCTGAAGATATCCAAAAAATTTGTCAGTATCTAAAAAATCAGCGTTTGATTGATGATGTGCAGTATGCGAAAAGTTATTTGCAGACGGCTTTACGCTTAAATGATAAGGGGCCTGCAGTGATTGCCAATAAATTAAAAGCCAAAGGAATTGCCGATAATATTATTGAAGAAGTCTTGCCGCTTTATACCAAAGAGCAACAAATAGAGATTGCCAAAAAAGTGGCCGAAAAAATGTTAAAACGCCAAAGCAATCAAAGCCACTATCAAATCTTACAAAAGTGTAAATTATCTTTGGTGCAAAAAGGGTTTAGCTATGCAGTGGTGGATGAGGCGATGCAACAAATTGAAGTTGAAGTCGATGAAGAAGCAGAGTATACCAAATTAGTAAAAGAGGCAGAAAAAATCATTCATCGCATCAAAGGGAAAAATGATTATGAGAAAAAGCAAAAATTCAAACAAAAACTTTATCAAAAAGGGTTTGACCTAAGTTTGATTCAACAATATATCGATGAGGAATGGCTAGATGAATAATACGTTTGAACAACTTTCGACAAATGAAGTCGCACAATTACAAAAACAATTTTTAAACTGGTATTTTATGCATGCGCGAAATTTGCCTTGGCGTGAAAATACTGATCCGTATCGCATTTGGATTTCTGAAATTATGTTACAACAAACCCGCGTGGATACAGTCATTGATTATTTTCATCGCTTTATGCAGACTTTTCCCACAATTAAAGACTTAGCTAATGCTGATGATGAAAAACTTTTAAAAGTCTGGGAGGGGTTGGGCTATTATTCTAGAGCCCGTAATTTAAAAGTAGCTGCCAATCAAGTGATGGATGATTATGGTGGGAAATTTCCGCAAACGCCTGCTGAGATTCGTAAGCTAAAGGGAATCGGACCTTATACGACTGGAGCGATTAGTAGCATTGCCTTTCGTCTACCTGAACCAGCAATTGATGGAAATGTGATGCGGGTAGTGAGTCGACTCTTTTTAATCAAAGACGATATTGCCAAAGCGAGCAGTCGAAAAGTTTTTGATCAAGCAGTTAGAAAAATAATCCCTGAAAAACATCCCGGTGAATTTAACCAAGCCTTTATGGATCTAGGTTCTAGTATCTGTACACCGACAAGTCCGAAGTGTGAGGCCTGTCCTTTAAGCAATTTTTGTCATTCTAAGCAAGAAGGTCTTCAAGAACAGTTTCCAGTGAAAAGCAAAAAAGCCAAGCCTAAGGATCAATATTTTGTAGCCTTTGCCCTTGAAAACACGAAAGGCGCCTATTTATTAGAGAAAAGAGCA
>JAEWFE010000298.1 GCA_023389005.1 Bacillota bacterium | reverse complement strand
TCCTGGCAATTAGCAAGCTTTTTTCCTGAAAAACTGAAAATTTTTTTGCCTTTTCACTCAATTTTCATTTTACTATATTTTTACTTCACTATATTATAGTAGAAAAATGATTCAACTTGACTTTTTTGCTTGAATCTTCTAACTTTAGGCTAAGAAAACTTACGGAGGGATGTTGATGTATCAATTAAATTCTGAATCAGACCTACCTTATTATCAACAAATTATCCACGAATTAATCGAAGCTATTCAATCTGGTGAGTTACTACCAGAAGAACGTTTACCTGCCGAACGTAAACTAGCACAACTTTATGGTGTTAATCGCTCTACTGTTGGACGTGCACTCGATGAATTAGTTAGTTTAGGCTGGCTTGAACGACAACAAGGAAGTGGTACCTATATCAGCGCAACCCGTATTGCCAATCGTAAGTCACCCCAACTGCCTTGGAAAAATTTGCTAGCTCGCCCAATTTTTGTAGAAGATCCTTATCTTGCTGAATTGAAAACAAAACGCAATGAGAAAGATTGTATTGATTTATCTAGTGGTGATTTGCCCCTATCTTTCATTCAAAACTTTAATATTCCAAGCCTTTCGTGGGAACAAGTACTTAAGATGCAAGCTGATTTACCTGAGTCAGGAGAAATTCATTTGCGTCACGCTTTGGTCAATCATTTAAAAAGTCAGTATCAGTTATCCCTTAGCGCTGAGGAATTACTAATTACGTCTGGTTCTACACAAGGAATGTCACTGATTTTCGATACCTTACTCAAACCAGGTGATGTAGTTGCTACGGAAAACCCCTCTTTTCTTTTTTCATTACCTTGGATTGCATCTAATCAAATTGAATTATTAGGTATTGATATGGATAATGAAGGAATCATAGCAGAAAAATTAGAACAACAAATTTTGCAACGTCGGATTAAACTTGTTTATCTTAACCCTGACTTTCAAAACCCGACCGGAAGATTAATGTCGCTTGAACGTCGCCAGCAAATTCTCGCCATTTGTAAAAAATATCAGGTTCCAATTGTAGAAGATGATGCTTATGGTGAACTGAACTTCAATCGACCCTTACCTCGACTAAAAAGTTTAGCTGACGAACAAGTCATCTATCTTGGTTCTTTGTCAAAAATATTTAGTCCGCATATCAAAATTGGTTGGGTAGCTGCTCCTAAATCACTATTATCTTCTATTATAAATACAAAAATCCAAAGCGAGCGTACGACTGATTTATTTTCGCAAATCATCGCTCAAAATGCTTTAAGTGCCAGTGATTATCTTGTCAAGCAGACACATTTATTACATTTTTTAGCGCAGAGGCAAGCTGAGATTTTACATGTTTTTTCTGAATTTAGTGAAGATTGGCAAGTACAACAAACTTCAGGTGGACTGTATTTATATTGTACGTGGAAACATCAAAAACTTCACCGCAAAGACTGGCAAATCTTCCTGAAGCACAATTTATTAGTGGCACCTAGCTTTTTATATTGCAATCAATGTCAATCAATGCGCTTAAATTATGCCCATCTAGCCACTTATCCTTTAGAAGAATTTAAACAGCGACTCGCACATTGTACATCAATATTATCAGCTAAACGTTAAAAGATCTATCTCATTCAGATAGGTCTTTTTAAATTGGTTGGGTATATTTTAAGCCAATTGGTTGTTTTACGATATCATCTGTTGCGTTATACTATCAAAAAAGGAGGAAAACTATGGTTAAACAAGTACTTACTATTGCAGGCTCTGATTCTACTGGAGGTGCAGGATTAGAAGCCGATTTAAAAACTTTTCAAGAATTTGGATTATATGGATATGCGGTCATTACCTCAATCGTAACAATGGATGCTTCAAAAGGCTGGCAACATGAAGTCCACGAGTTAGATAGCGAGTTGATTCAAAAACAATTTGCAAGTGCTACATGTGGAGGCCAAATTGCTGCGTTAAAAACTGGCATGTTAGGCAACGAAGAAAATGCAGCAACCGTAAGTAAATTACTCAAAACAAGTAATATCGAAAAAATCGTCATTGATCCAGTTATCGCTTGTAAAGGAACAGCCAACATTTTACAACCCCAAGTCGTTGAAATGCTAAAAAACAAACTTATCCCACAAGCTTTTATCACGACACCTAATTTAGTTGAAGCCGGTATACTTTCTGGTATGGGAGATTTGCACACGATTGACCAGATGAAACAAGCAGCCAAAATCATTCATGAAATGGGTGCGAAAAACGTGGTGATCAAAGGTGGAGCCCGTTTAAATCATGAACTAGCCATTGATATCTTCTATGATGGTCAAGATTTTCAAACTTTGGTCTTACCAATCATTTCAACAGCAACCAACCACGGTGCAGGCTGTACTTTTGCCGCCGCGATTACCAGTTTATTAGCTCACGATTATCCGGTGCTACAATCTGTCCAATTAGCCAAAACTTTTGTCAATCAAGCCATTCAAAAAGGTTTCTTTGTTAACCCTTATGTTGGACATGTTTGGCACGGCGCTTATTTCCATGCCGAAACACGATTGGAGGAATCAAAATGAAACAAACAAAGTCTATTCAAGCTATCACACTGACTGCACTATTTGCAGCCTTAACATTCATCGGGACAACCATTAAAATTCCCTTACCCACTGGAGCCTTTGTCCATCTTGGAAATGCAATGTTACTTTTAGCCATCTTATTACTCGGATACTTTAAAGGTGCTCTTGCTGGAGGTTTAGGTTTTGCTATTTTCGATTTATTAAATGGGTATGCTACCGAAGCACCTTACTTCATTTTAGAAAGTTTTATTGTTGGTCTGTTTGCTATTTTTGCTATTTGTTTATTCAAGAATAATCCAACAAAAATTTGGCAAATCATCGTCATTGGCCTATTTACTGGCATTGGAAAAATTATTATGACACAAGTAAAAAATACTGTGGTCTTACTTATTGCCGGTAGTAATTTGAGTAATGCATTTATTGCCGCAAGTATTAAATTACCTGCTACACTAATCAATGTTGTTTCAACCATCATCATTGTTAGCATTCTCTATTTCCCATTAAAGAAACTAAATCAACGTTTAAATGGTTAAAAATACAAAAAAAGACGATGAGCAAAAACTCATCGTCTTTATTTATCTACTAGTTTTAAAAGCTTAAAATTAAGCTAAGATACCAGTAACAACGCCTGAACCAACAGTACGTCCGCCTTCACGAATTGAGAAACGAGTTCCGTCTTCGATA
>JAEWFE010000148.1 GCA_023389005.1 Bacillota bacterium | reverse complement strand
ATTAGGTACATGGGAATTTTCAGTGAAACGTATCATTGATAAATTCACGAAGAAAGGAGACGATGTCAATGCCTCTGTTGGACGTTAAAAATTTAACTAAAAATTTTGGTGGGCTTACTGCTGTCTCGCATGTGAATCTAACTTTAGAAGAAAATGAACTAGTTGGCTTAATCGGTCCAAATGGGGCTGGCAAAACGACCTTGTTCAATTTATTGACGGGTGTGTATGTCCCTTCTGAAGGTGATGTCTTATTTACTGTTGAAGGTAAGGAAAATCGTTTAAATGGCATGAAACCATACAAGATTGCGGATTTAGGCTTATCACGTACTTTTCAAAATATTCGTCTATTTAAAGAGCTAACGGTCATGGATAATGTTTTGATTGCCATGAATACCAAACATGCTAAAGGGGTATTTTCAAGCATTTTACGGTTACCACAGTTTTATAAAAATGATGAAGAGATGCGACAAAAAGCCAAAGATTTATTAGCAATTTTTGATTTAGATCAGAAAGTCAATACCTTAGCCAAAAACTTGCCTTATGGGGAACAAAGACGTTTGGAAATTGTCCGGGCATTAGCGACTGAGCCGAAAATTTTATTTTTAGATGAGCCAGCTGCTGGGATGAATCCACAAGAAACTGCTGAATTAACCGAATTAATCAGAAAAATCCAACGTGAATTTGGGCTAACCATTATCTTAATCGAACATGATATGAGTTTGGTTATGGATGTATGCGAACGAATTTATGTGTTGGAATATGGACGCGTCATTGCCCATGGGACACCAACTGAAATCAAGAATAATCCAAAAGTTATTGAAGCGTATCTAGGAGGGGAAATGTAATGCTAAAAGTACAAGATTTATCTGTTCATTATGGCATGATTCAAGCTGTTCATAATGTCAGTTTTGAAGTCAAACAAGGCGAAATTGTTTCCCTGATTGGTGCCAATGGTGCAGGCAAGACGACGATTTTAAGAACAATATCTGGTCTAGTTCGTCCTTCAAATGGCCAAATTATCTTTGAAGGAAAAAATATTGAGAAAGCTGCTCCACAAAAAATTGTTGCTGATGGCTTATCTCAAGTTCCTGAAGGGCGTCATGTTTTTAGTGGCTTAACTGTGCAAGAAAATTTAGATATGGGTGCTTTTTTACGAAAAGATAGTACCCTTAAAGATGATTTTGAACAGATTTTCGCGAAGTTTCCAATTTTAAAGGAACGTCGTAATCAAGATGCTGCGACTTTATCCGGTGGGGAACAACAGATGCTTGCAATGGGACGTGCTTTGATGTCTAAGCCAAAACTTTTATTATTGGATGAGCCTTCAATGGGGCTTGCACCGATTTTTATCAAGGAAATCTTTTCTATCATTCAAGAAATTCAAGCGCAAGGTACGACAGTCTTATTGATTGAGCAAAATGCGAAAATGGCCTTATCAATCGCCAATCGCGGCTACGTATTAGAAACTGGAAAAATTGTATTAGAAGGTACAGGAAAAGAGCTATTGACAAGTGAAGCTGTACGTAAAGCATATCTAGGGGGTTAAACCATGACTGTAAGAGATTTTATGACGGAAAAATTAATTACCGTAACACCAGATACACCAATTTTCGATGCGATTGACTTGATGAAAAAGCATGATATTCATCGTTTACCAGTGATAGAGAATAATCAATTGGTAGGGTTGATTACACAGGGAGTTATTCAAGAATCCATGCCATCAAAAGCAACTAGTTTAAGTGTATTTGAACTGAATTATTTAATTAATAAAACTAAGGTTGGCGATGTCATGTTAACCGATGTGACAACAATTGAGGCTGATGCATTGTTGGAAGACGCTATAAAAGTGATGCGTACAAAATCCATCGGGGTCTTACCTGTAATGGAAGAGAATCAATTGGTGGGCATTATCACGAATAACGATATTTTTGATGCCTTTTTAAAGATTTCTGGTTATGAAAATGGTGGCGTCAGAGTTACACTAAAAATCACTAAGGAACATCATGGTATTTTAGCGGTAATTGCTAAGGAACTGGCAGATGCCCAAATGAATATTGAAACTATAGTGGTTAATCGTTTATCTAAAGGAATCTTTGTGGAAATTCAATTAGCAACTAAGGATACAGAAAAGGTGAAAGCAGTATTAACTAGCGATGATTATGAGTTAGTTGATGTTGTACTAACGAATACGATTATGTAATTAAAGTATTTTGATGGCCAATTCGAGTGAGAGTTGGCCATAATTTTTTTATTGACAGTATCTAGATGGTTTGATTAGAATAGATATGTTAAGAAAAGAGGGATGGACATTGAAGAAAAACAAAGATATTCAAGTACAAGTCGTAGAAACAACGAAACAAATAGATGGTACAAATTATGATGTTACCCAGCTTGCAATTGGTAAAAAGACAATTGGAGAAGTATTACATTATGGGCCTAAAGCTTTTGTTAGTTTTATGAACGAAGATGAAATTCAAACAGATCGTAGTCTAGATGCTGCGATTGAAACCATCTTAATGCGTTGGAATTTACAAGAATAAATAGCTTTACATATTATTTATTCAAAAAAATTATGTTTTTCTCTTGAAATAATTATTATTTTATAGTACTATTTAATAGTTGATTTGAAAAACATATGGAGGAGTAGCGAAGTGGCTAAACGCGGCGGACTGTAAATCCGTTCCTTTTGGTTCAGTGGTTCGAATCCACTCTCCTCCACTTTTCTTGGGGTATAGCCAAGCGGTAAGGCAAGGGACTTTGACTCCCTCATGCGTTGGTTCGAATCCAGCTACCCCAGTTAGGTTTTTCCTATAATCAAATGGAGGAGTAGCGAAGTGGCTAAACGCGGCGGACTGTAAATCCGTTCCTTTTGGTTCAGTGGTTCGAATCCACTCTCCTCCACTTTTTATTGGGGTATAGCCAAGCGGTAAGGCAAGGGACTTTGACTCCCTCATGCGTTGGTTCGAATCCAGCTACCCCAGTTATATATTCGTTTAGCAAGGGTAGCGGCCCTTGTTTTTTTATTATCTTTTTGAATCGTGTATTGCATGAAGATTTTCAAGTATGCTAAAATGAATGCAAAGGAATGAAGGAGATTTTTTATGGCTGATAATGTACCGGTTTATATTCGGATTCATGATGAGATAAAAGAAAAAATCGAAGCAAATCATTGGAAAATTGGGGATCGTCTGCCTTCTGAAAGAGATTTATCCATTCAGTTTGGTGTAAGTAGGATGACTTTACGGCAAGCGATACAGACTTTAGCTGATGAAGGGATTTTAGAACGTAAAATAGGTTCAGGTACTTATGTTGCACGCCAAAAAGTTCAAGAGCAAATGAAGGGGACCACCAGTTTTACTGAAATCATGTTAAATCAAGGTCGAGTACCATCCAGTAAGGTTTTGGCCTATTTGATTGTGACACCAAGTAAAAGTGAAAAAGAAAAATTGAAACTAGCTGACGATGAAATGATTTTAAGGATGGAGCGGATTCGTTTTGCTGACGGTATTCCTATTTGTTTCGAGGTAGCTTCGATTCCAGAACGGCTTATTCGACCATTTAGTAAAGAAGAAATTACTGCATCTTTATATGCCACTTTTGAAGAAAAAGGTGGTTATCAAATTGGCGCGGCGAATCAGACCATTACCGCAATTTTAGCATCCGAACAAGTAGCTGAGTATCTTGATGTTAAAAAAGGGGAAGCGATTCTGCGGATGAGACAAATTTCATTTTTTGATGATGGTACGCCATTTGAATATGTACGTAGTCAGTATGTGGGAAGTCGCTTTGAGTTTTATCTTGAAAAATAGTAAAAGATGAGTAGATTAAACATCAATCTGCTCATCTTTTTATTTAGATTAAGTTTTCAACGTATTTTTGGTCTAATAGCTGGATGGAAAGTTGGTTGTTAAATAAATCGATGAGCGCATTCTGGAAAGATTCGCATTGATTGATATCGATGGCCACTTTAACCGTGATTTGCTCTAAATAATCGATTTCTTGAATTGCAATTTGTTCATTTTCTAGATAATTTTGTAGTTTTCCTAATTGAGGATAATCAATGATGATATCAAGAATTTGTTGTAGCTTTCCTTGTACAATGCCGATTTCTTTTAGTGCTTCACTCACGCTTGTAGAGTAGGCACGAATTAAGCCACCTGCACCAAGTTTAATTCCCCCGAAATATCTTGTGACAATGGCAAGCGTATTTTGTAATTGATTCTTTTTCAGAACTTCTAGCATGGGGACACCAGCTGTTCCACTAGGTTCGCCATCATCAGAGCTTCGTTGGATTTCGAAGTTTTCACCAAGCATATAGGCACTACAATTATGATTGGCCTTGTAGTGTTCTTTTTTGATTTTTGCAATATATTCTTTGGCTTGTTCTTCATTTTCGATGCGGAATAAATGACAAATAAATTTTGATTTTTTAATTTCAATTTGGTGTTCACCATTTTGGTAAATTGTAAAGTAAGCTTCTTTCATATTAATCTCCTTTTATATATACAAATGTAGTATATTTAAAAAAATTTTTTCGCGCAAGTAAATATGATTTTTTACAATTAAATTGACAAAATTATCAGAAAAAGACATAATATGTTTTAAGAATATTGAATAGGGGGCTTGATAGTGAAAATGAAAAATGTGGTACTTGTTTGTACAATTGGCATGAGTTCAAGTATGTTAATCTCAAAGATGCAACAAGTGATTTATGAACAAGATTTACCTGTTAAAGTGACTGCCATCTCTACACAAGAAGCGCTGGATTATGTGGCGCAGCATCCAACTGATTTGGTGTATTTGAGTCCACAAGTTCGATTTATGAAAGATAAATTCCAGTTGCTTTTATCAGATAAACATACGATTGTTGAAGTGATTGATATGACTGATTATGGTATGCTAAATAGCCAAAATATTTTACAACATGCATTAGATTTACTAAAAGTTCATCAAAAAATTTAAAAAAGCAAGATTAGCAACACGCTATCTTGCTTTTTTTGCGTATTTAATAAGTGAAGGACAAAAATGTAGTAGGTGATGATATGTATGAAGATGGTTATGTGCATGTTTTGAGTATGGAGCAAGGTGCGCAGTTAGATGAGAATGAGTGGTGGATTCGACCGGCAATAGTAGAAAATCGCTGTCAACGGTGTGACCAGATAATTGATGATCGCTATACTTTACCCAATGGCATGCTTTATTGTCCGCACTGCATTCAATTTGGTAGACTAACGCAAAATGAGACGTTGTGTTCGAAAAAAGCTCGTCCAACTTCGCCTAGAAAAGCTATCTGCACTTGGACTGGTAAATTAACGAAAAATCAGCAAACAGTGGCGAATCAATTGCGTAAATGTTTAGAGCAACATCACCATGCCTTAGTTTGGGCCGTGACAGGAGCAGGCAAAACGGAAATGCTTTTTGAATTAATACTAACCTTTTTAAAAAGTGGCAAACGAGTGGCTATTTCATCACCGAGGATAGATGTTTGTCTTGAACTTTATCCCCGGATATGTCAGGCTTTTTCAGATGAAGATGTTTATTTAATGTATGGGGATGCTAAAGAAATTTATCGTGAACACACCTTGATCGTCTGTACAACCCATCAGCTGATTCATTTTTATCAGGCTTTTGATTTATTGATTATTGATGAAATTGATGCTTTTCCTTATGAAGGTGATGAGATATTACATTTTGCAAGTGTGCAATGTTTGAAAGAAGGAGGCATGAATGTTTTACTTACAGCCACACCTCCGAATCATTTGCTCAGACGTTTAACAACATTAGATAATTATGAAATAATCAAATTACCCATTCGTTTTCACCAAAGACCTTTGATCGTACCTAAATTAGTCTATAATGAGCATTGCGATAATTTAACGCAACATCCACTAGCTGCAAGGCGATATCTTCAGTTGATTTCGCAATTAGTGAAAAAGTGGCATGTTTTAATCTTTTGTCCTAGTATCGCGTATACGAGTGAATTATGCCAATTTACTAAAAAACATTTACCACAAATTGCGATGACTGATGTTTCAGCTGTTGATCCGAATAGACAAATCAAGGTTCAAAAATTGCGGCAACATGAATATGAACTCTTTTTTACAACAACTATACTAGAGCGTGGGGTTACGATTGATGAAGTTGCAGTGATAGTCATTGCAGCACATCATAAAGTTTATAGTAAGTCAGCTTTGGTGCAAATTGCTGGCCGAGCAGATCGTAAAGGGCAAAAAGTAAATGGTGATGTCTATTTTTTATTGAAGGAATACACGCCAGCGATCAAGCAAGCCTGTAAGGAAATTAGCGAAATGAATCGCTTAGCAAGGGAATTGATTGAAAATGAAGTGTAGTTATTGTCAGCAAATAATTATTCGTAATCTTACAGTAAAAGAATTGTTATTTCCTTTTCTTTTAGAAAGTAGTGAATTATGTCCATTATGTCAGAAAATGTTTCAACCAATAAAAGCTGGGTGTGAAAAATGTCAAAAAGAAGGAATAACAGGAGTCTGTCATGAGTGTAAAAGATGGCAAAAGTTATATCCTAGTTATGATTTTCATCAAGAGGCGATTTTTAAATATAATGATGG
>JAEWFE010000238.1 GCA_023389005.1 Bacillota bacterium | reverse complement strand
TGCTTTACGTAACACCCTTTCCTTGATTAGATTACCATTTTTTTTGCATTTAGACAACCGTTTTTGAACAATTTATTCAGAATGTGTGATGATTCATTTATTTTTTTATTCTGTATATGATACGTCCATTTAGTCCTGCTTCACCTATGACCTCATTTCGGTTTGGCAATTTTAGCCAAGCCTCTCTAAAATTGAAATACTCAGCTTGCTCCACGACTAATTCTTGAATGGTGCCATCTAGTAGTTGCTTCAATAGTGCCGCAAACTCTTCTGTTGTTTTCATGAAACTTTCACTCCTCTCTTACATCTTGTTGTTATATTTATCTAGTTTACGATAGATTCATCACCACTTTTATTATATCGACTTTAAAAAAATTGAAAAGAACGAAAATAAATATCTTTGAGAGCATGTTTCTTGCTTAATTAAGAAAAAAACGTATAATAAGGTCATAAGGTCAATATTGGTCAAACAATAATGGCTGAATACATATTTTAGTAAAGGATGATGTCCATGAATTGCCAAAACTGTGGTAAAAACGAAGCAACCATCCACCTATATACAAGTGTCAATGGTCAAAAAAGACAATTTGATTTATGTCAAAATTGCTATCAAAAGCTAAAAGCAAATCAAGGAAGCATGAATCAAAATATGTATCAAGATCCATTTGGCTTTAGTAATTTTGATGATTTATTAAGTCAATTTTCAAGACAAATGCAACAAAATCCTCAAAATCAACAAGTCCCACCTACGCAAAGTGGTTTTATGGGTGGTCAACCTCCACGTCAAGGACAAAACGGAGGAAATGGCTTGCTTGATCAATTTGGTGTAAATATTACCCAACAAGCACGTGATGGAAAAATTGATCCAGTCATTGGTCGTGATCAAGAAATTAATCGTGTCATTGAAATTTTAAATCGTCGAAATAAAAATAATCCAGTACTTATTGGCGAACCAGGTGTTGGTAAAACCGCTGTTGTAGAAGGATTAGCATTAAAAATTGTTGCTGAAGAAGTACCCCAAAAACTGCAAGGGAAAGAAGTCATTCGCTTAGATGTCGCCTCTTTAGTTCAAGGTACCGGTATTCGCGGTCAATTTGAAGAACGCATGCAACAATTGATTCAAGAAGTAACCAATGCCGATAATATTATTCTTTTCATTGATGAAGTACATGAAATTGTCGGTGCAGGTTCGGCTGGTGAAGGTGCATTAGACGCAGGCAATATATTAAAACCTTCCCTTGCGCGTGGTGAATTACAGCTAATTGGTGCAACTACATTAAATGAGTACCGTATGATTGAAAAAGATCCTGCACTTGAGCGTCGTATGCAACCAGTCCAAGTTAACGAACCAAGTGTTGAAGAAACGATTACTATCTTAAAAGGGATTCAAAAACGCTACGAAGATTATCATCATGTAAAATACACAGATGAAGCAATCGAACAAGCAGCTATTCTTTCTAACCGTTATATTCAAGATCGCTTCCTACCAGATAAAGCAATTGATTTACTCGACGAAGCTGGATCTAAAAAGAATTTAACCATTGCTTTTGTCGATCCTAAGTCTATTGAAAAGAAATTAGACTATGCGCAACAACAAAAACGGGAAGCCTCTCAAGAAGAAGACTTTGAAAAAGCTGCATATTACCGCGATCAAATCACAAAACTTGAAAAATTGATGAAAACACAAGTAGAAGATGAAGAAATGCCCTTTGTTACTGAAAAGGACATGGAAAAAATCGTGGAAGAAAAAACGGGGATCCCAGTGGGTGATTTGAAAGAAAAGGAACAAACCCAATTGAAAAATCTTGCTGACGACTTAAATAAACGCGTCATTGGTCAACAAGAAGCCGTTGAAAAAGTAAGTAAAGCTATTCGTCGTAATCGCATTGGCTTAGGGAAAGTGAATCGTCCAATCGGCTCTTTCCTATTTGTGGGGCCAACTGGTGTCGGTAAAACTGAATTAGCCAAACAATTAGCCTATGAATTATTTGGTTCAACCGATGCGATGATTCGTTTTGATATGTCTGAATATATGGAAAAACACAGCGTTTCTAAATTAATTGGTTCCCCACCAGGATATGTCGGCTATGAAGAAGCTGGCCAATTAACTGAAAAAGTACGTCGTAATCCATACAGCTTAATCTTATTAGATGAAATTGAAAAAGCACATCCTGATGTCTTACACATGTTCCTACAAATTCTAGATGATGGTCGTCTTACAGATGCCAAAGGACGTACAGTCAGCTTTAAAGATACGATTATCATTATGACAAGTAATGCAGGTGCTGGTAAGATTGAAGCAAGTGTTGGTTTTGGTGCAGCTATCGAGGGCCGTACAAAATCAGTTCTTGGTCAATTAAACCAATTCTTCACGCCTGAATTTCTTAACCGTTTTGATGGTATTGTTGAATTCAAGGCTTTATCAAAAGAAAATCTATTATTGATTCTTGATTTAATGCTATCAGAAGTCAACGAACAATTGGCACGTCAAGAAATTCATGTTGATGTTGATGATGCAGTGAAGGAAAAATTAGTAGAACTTGGCTATAACCCCGCCATGGGAGCTCGTCCACTCCGCCGCGTCATTCAAGATAAAATTGAAGACCAAGTAGCTGAATGCTATCTTGATGCACCCGATGTTAAAAACATGCACGCTGTCTTGGATGAGAATGGTGAAATCATTGTAAAAGCGGCAGAATAATCATTAGCAGCTATCGAAAGTTATTCTATTCGATAGCTGCTTTTTTTGTATTTTTTATTTAAAACAATTGTTATAAACAAAAAGTATAAATATTTCATGAATGATTTCATAGTATTTTCATAGGTGTAAAATATTTTTGAATTTATCTTTTTACTAGTTTAATTTTACACAAAATTCATATATAATGAACGTAGGGAAAAGCAGATCAGAGGTGAGTACCATGAAACTTATCAATGTCACAAACAGTCATTCAAGGTTGGTAATGAGTCAATTAGAAAGTACTGATGCTGAGCTAGTAAAAGTTTACACAGCCGGTGATACTCTAGTGATTTACACGCTTGCTCCAAGCCACGTTGAAATTTTACTTTATAACAATAAACGTAAAATCCGACACAGCGAAATTGAACAAATCCGCAATTATTTTATCCAAAAATTACCCGCAAATAGTTTTAACGAAAATGAAATCAAAGTTTTGGATTCAGAAGGATTAATTGAAATTTCTATTCCTAAAAAAGCATCTTAATTTAGACTCATTTACCAAAAAGAGCCGCCTAAATCCCGGGCGACTCTTTTTTATTTTATAATAGACTTTTTAACTCAACATTTGGATATTTATCCGCAAACCAACGCATCGCAAACTCATTTTCAAACAAGAATAACGGTTGATCAAAACGGTCTTTAGCCAAGATATTCCGACTAGAACTCATCTTTTCATCTAAATCTTCTGGCTTAATCCAACGTGCGATTTTATTGCCCATTGGTGTCATAACCACTTCAGCATTGTACTCATTTTTCATCCGATATTGGAAGACTTCAAATTGCAGTTGACCAACCGCCCCGATAATGTATTCATCAGTCAAATACGTTTTGTATAATTGGATGGCCCCTTCTTGTACTAACTGATAAATCCCTTTATGGAAAGATTTTTGCTTCATGACATTTTTAGCCGTGACACGCATAAAGATTTCTGGCGTAAAGGATGGTAGCTCTTCAAACTGTACTTTTAACTTTCCTTCTGTGAGTGTATCGCCAATTTGGTAGTTTCCAGTATCATATACCCCAATAATATCACCGGCCACCGCTTCTTCAATATTTTCGCGCGTATCAGCCATAAATTGGGTGACATTACTTAGTTTCATCTTTTTACCTGTACGTTGTAAAGTGACATCCATTCCACGTTCAAAAGTACCAGAACAAATTCGCACAAAAGCAATTCGGTCGCGATGGGCTGGATTCATATTAGCTTGAATCTTAAAGACAAAGCCCGAAAATTCTTCCGTCATAGGATCCAATAACTCACCATCCACTGTCTTATGTGCATGAGGCGCTGGCGCAAACTGTAGGAAAGTTTCTAAAAAGGTTTGTACACCAAAGTTTGTTAAAGCAGAGCCGAAGAATACTGGTGTCTGATCTCCTCGTGCAATTTTTTCCTCATCAAAGGCATCTCCGGCTTCTTTTAGCAACTCAACCTCTTCTAGCACTTGTTGGTAAATGCTATTTTGCGTTAATGGATGATTGGCGTTGATTTCACCATTTTCATCAAGCGGGATAAAACGTTCATTATCATAGCTTTCTGGACGATACAATTCAATACGATGGTTGAAACGGTCGTACAAACCTTCCAAACCTTTTCCCATCCCAATTGGCCAGTTCATTGGATATGATTCGATATTTAGTAATTCTTCAAGTTCTTCTAGTAAATCTAATGGTTCGCGGCCATCACGGTCTAATTTATTAATAAAAGTAAAAATTGGAATCCCACGTTTTTTTACAACTTGGAATAATTTTTTGGTTTGTGCTTCAATCCCCTTCGCACTATCAATAACCATGACTGCACTATCCACAGCCATTAATGTTCGATAAGTATCTTCAGAGAAATCTTCGTGCCCTGGTGTATCCAAAATATTGACACGTTTGCCATTATAATCAAACTGCATAACTGAACTCGTTACTGAAATCCCACGTTGTTTTTCAATTTCCATCCAGTCAGATTTCGCAAAGTTCCCAGTCTTTTTCCCTTTAACCGTACCTGCTTGACGAATTGCGCCACCAAAAAGTAAAAGCTGCTCGGTGATGGTTGTTTTACCAGCATCCGGGTGAGAAATAATCGCAAAAGTACGACGGCTGTTCATTTGTTCCTTTTGTTTTGGATTATGCATCTTTGTCTTCGTTCCTTTCAAATAAATATACATACCTTGCTATTTTAGCATAGCTTGCAACAAACAAAAAGAGAAACCACACAAAATTGCATGATTTCTCAAAATGATTAACGTCTTGGTTCATCTTCTTCAAATTCTTTGCGGAATACGCGACGTTCTTCTTCTGGCTCGACTGATTTTTCTTCATGGAAGATGGCCCGTAATTTTAGTAAACGTGTACCTTCCATCTCTTCAGCTACCAAGGTTACATTATCAACATCAAAGGATAATTGTTCCCCTTGATCAGGAATCGTTCCTAAAGCCGTAATCAAATAGCCCGCCATCGTATCCACATCTGACATATGCAAATCTGTTTCAAAAAGTTCATTAAACTCTTCAATAAGCATACGTCCTTGGATAATATATTCATTATCATTTACTTTTTCATATAGGGTTTCGACTTCATCCGATTCATCATCGATTTCACCAACGATTTCCTCTAATAAATCTTCTAATGTGACAATACCAACCACACCACCATATTCATCAAGTAAAATAGACATTTGATTTTGGGTCTTCTTCAATTCATAAAGCAAGTCATCAATGAAAATGGTTTCCGGTACAAATAAAGGCTCCTGCAATAGCTTTTTAAGATTTAAATTTTCAAATCCAGACTTAAAGGCACCTTTTAATAGGTTTTTTGTATGTAAGATTCCGATAATTTTATCTTTATCATCATCATAAACCGGAATTCTAGAAAAGTTTTCAGATAATATTTCACTTACAATTTCATCGATTGGACGGTTAATATCCACCATAAAGGCATCGGTCCGTGGAACCATGACTTCACGAGCCACTTTTGTATCAAGCGAGAATACCCCTTGTACCATTTCGAGCTCGTCATCTTCTAAGACACCTTCATTTTCTAACATATAACGCATTTCATCACGCGTCATCTTAGAATCTTCATCATCAAATTCCATAGGTGTCAGTTTAGCTAAAAGTGAAGTTGAAGCAGAAAGCAACCACACAAAAGGTTTAGCTACAATTCCTAGCAAACGGATTGTACCAGAAGTTAAGTTGGCCACCTCTTCTGACTTATTCATCGCAATTCGTTTTGGATATAACTCACCAAAAACGATAGAGACAAAAGTTAATATCGCTAAAACAATCACACTAGCAATATTTTTAGCTGCTGCACCACCACCTAATAAAGGTGCTAAACGATTGGCTAAATTATCTGCCAAAGAAGCCCCTGACAAGATGTTAACCAAAGTGATACCTACTTGAATCGTTGATAGAAAATTCGTAGGTTCAGCAATAATTTTTAATAATTTTTTTGCTTTGACATCACCTTCATCAGCTTTTTGCTCGAGACGATTACGGTTAACTGAAACAACAGCAATCTCTGAAGCTGCCAAAAAGGCATTAATTAATGTTAAAACAACTAATAGTAAAATTTGCGCTAAAAGCGACTGACTCTCGGGGTCAGCATTCATAGTATTATCGCTCTCCTTAAAAATAATATAATATAGAAAAAAAGCGTGGAATAAACCACGCTAAAATCGTACCATAAACTTGCTCAATTTGCAATCTAGAAAAACAAAATTTATACAAATTGCAAGATTCGTGGCATTATTTTCATTCAGTAAACTTTAAACATTCCTTTTAATGCAACCTTACTCTTTCAGCATACGATATCCAAAAGCTAAAACTGTACGCCCAATCGCATATAAAGGCACGCCTAAAAAGATACCTAATAAACCAGCTAGATTGCCTGCGACTAATAAAATGATAATAATCGTTAATGGATGGATAGATAAAGATTTTCCGATAACGTTTGGATAAATGACGTTAGAATCAATTTGTTGGACAACTAATACGACACCACAACAAATAATGGCTTGAAGTGGATTATTAAAAATAGTGACCACTATAGCCGGTAATAAGCCTAGATAAGGACCCAAGTAAGGCACTAAATTTGTAATACCAGCAATCACGCCTAATAAGAATGCATATTTAATACCAAAAATCATATAACCTAAAAAAGTAAAAGTTCCGACAAAAAGACACTCTATCATCTGTCCGCTAATATAATTGGCTAAGGTCTGATTCATTTCTTTTAACAGATTTGCCACTGATTCTTTACGTTTTTCTGACACAAAGCGCAAAATATTAGGCACCGCACGATGACCATCTTTAAGCATATAAAACAAAATAAATGGAACGGTAATAATCAACATGGCCGCAGAAGCAATCGTCGAAAAGACAGAACCTAGACTAATGGCCACCCCACTCATAAACTTCTGAATAATTGTGCCATAGGATAAGTTGAGTTTTGCAAGCTCTTGATTGATATCTAAATGTTTTAAAGTTTCATTTTTAGCTAGGCCTTTAATTGCCAACTCGATTTGCTGAATCAGATCCGGAATATTTGCGGCTAATTGCGTTAATTGTTTAATTAAGTTTGGAATGACAGCCATCACGACCAAAGCAAGCACACCAATCAGCAATAAGAAAACAAAAATAATCGCGAAAATCCGTTTTATTTTTAATTTTTCAGTTAAAAATTCGACTAGTGGATTGAGCATATAATACAGAAATCCCGAAATTAAGATTGGCGCAAATAACGTTGAAAAAAATACGCCTAATGGTTTTAATAGAAAATCAACTTTGGTCAATACAAAAACAAGTGTAGCTAGCACTAATAATTCGACGGACCAAAAAAACAGCTTGGATTGCCTTAATTTTTCAAACATGGTTTACCTCCCTTTTTTTCAATATTATAACTGATTTTGGCGGCAAAAAAAAGATGAGTAAAATAATTACCCATCTTTTTTAATCATTTTTGCGACAATTGCTTGTAGCGGTTATACCAAATATCGACGTAGCTATCTGAGAAGGGACCTTTACCATTATTAATCCAATCAACTAAGATTTTGACATTTTCCTTTAAGATATAATCAATGTCTTGTGGATAATGCATAATCTTGCTATGTAATTCATATTCATCCACATCTAACAAACGCTTCTCTCCATCAGGAAAAACTTTAATATCCAAATCATAATCAATATACTTCAACGCTTCCTCATCTAAAAGGAAAGGTGAAGCCAAATTGCAATAATATGACACTCCCTTTTCTCTAATCATTGCTATTATATTGAACCAATACTTCTTGTGAAAATACACAATGGCTGGCTCTCTGGTTACCCAACGCCGGCCATCTGATTCAGTCACAAGGGTATGGTCATTTACGCCGATAATTGAATGCTCACTAGTCTTCAATACCATTGTATCACGCCACGTTCGATGCAATTTGCCGTCATGTTTGTAGCTTTGAATGCTGACAAACTCACCTTCTTTTGGTATTCGCATCTTAACCCTTCCCTCAGCAGCTTTTTGTGCATTTGTTCGGGTGTTATCCACCTACGTCAAAATCATTATAGCAATAATTTGCGTGAATGGCTAGAAATCTTTTTTAAGTTTGT
>JAEWFE010000137.1 GCA_023389005.1 Bacillota bacterium | reverse complement strand
ATCCCCCAAATAATAAAGATAATCCTATTATGCTTGATATACTTAAAAAAGCGAATGAAAGAAACCTGTTTTAAATAAATCTTAAAATTTACATGAAGAAGGCGGAAAAATACTGATAAACCCTCTTACCGTATTTTCCGCCTAACGAGTCTTATGATTAAGCTTCAACAGCTGTAGAAGTTACTAAATCAATAGCTTTCTTCATAGTAATATCGTGTGAAAGCATATCAGTCGTTAATAAACGTTTTACTTGATCTACAGGCATATTGTAAGTTTCTGCTAATTCAGCAATTTCTTTTTCAATTTCTTCTTCTGTAGCTTCTAAGTTTTCAGCTTTCACGATTGCTTCGATTACAAGATTTGTTTTCACACGTAATTCAGCATCTTGTTCGAATTGTTTGTGAAGGTCAGCTTCAGTAGAGTTAGTTAATTGATAGTACATTTCTGGAGAGATTCCTTGACGTTGCATATTGTTTAAGAATTCATCCATTGCACGATGTACTTCATCATGAACCATAACGTGTGGTAATTCAACCACTTCTGCATTTTCTACAGCTTTACGTAATGCTTCATCATGCACAGCTTCTTCAGCTTGGCTTGCTTTAGTTGCAGTTAATTCTTCACGGATTTTAGCTTTTAATTCGTCTAAAGTTTCAACTTCTTCGTCGACATCTTTAGCAAATTCGTCATCTAATTCTGGTAATTCTTTTTCTTTAACTTCATGTACTTTTACTTTGAAGATAGCTTCTTGGCCAGCTAAATCTTCAGCTTGGTAATCTTCAGGGAATGTTACTTTCACTTCCACATCATCACCAGCTTTAGCACCAACTAATTGATCTTCAAAACCAGGAATGAATGAACCTGAACCTAATTCTAGAGCGTAGTTTTCACCTTTTCCACCTTCAAAAGCAACGCCGTCTTTGAAGCCTTCAAAGTCAATAACAACTGTGTCTCCTTCTTTAGCTGGTTCTTCAACAACTACTAATTCAGCTAGTTGATTACGTTTTTGATTCAAACGTTCTTCAACATCAGCGTCTGTTACTTCGCGTTCTTGTTTAGCAACTGTTAAGTTTTTGTATTCACCTAATTTTACTTCAGGTTTTACTGTTACTTCAGCAGTGATTACCCAATCTTGCCCTTTTTCCATGCTTTTTACATCGATTTTTGGTTGCGCAACAACGTCTAAACCAGCTTCAGCCACAGCAGCATCGTAAGCTTTTGGTAAAACAGCATTTAAAGCATCTTCATATAAAGCTTCTTCACCAAACATACGGTTAAATACTTGGCGAGTCACTTTCCCTTTACGGAATCCAGGTACATTTAGATTTCCTTTTACTTTGTTAAATGCGATTGTTAATCCTTGTTGAATTTCTTCTTGAGGAATTGAAAACGTTAGCACACCTTCGTTAGTGGCTGTTTTTTCAAATGTTGCAGTCATATATTTCCCTCCGATTTTATCTTTACATTTTTGATGAATATGATTCATGCATACCTTTAAATATTACACTAACCACGCAAAATTGTAAACCATTTTCATCTTAGTTCCGTGTTTTTTTCAATATTTTTCGAGATTAAAGCAAATATTGAATGATTTGTTGGTATTTTTCCTGTATAAGTTGATATTGCTTTATCGTCGCTACATCTTCTTTTTCAGAAATTTGCCCTGTTTGATAAAGCTGAATGGTCAAGCGTATATAGTCCTTTGCAGAAATAGGTGGTGTAAACGGATAAGTCAACGTCAATTGTTGCATCATATGCTCGTGTAACATCTCATACAGTGCAGCATCTTCATTGGCCAAGCTTTGTGCTAAGATTTGCTCACATGTTTTCATAAAAGGCTGTTCATTCGGTGCTGTTAACGCAGAGCTTACTATCTTTATTTTTTCCTCAGTAAATACATCTTTTAAATAGATATCCATCGACAGCTCAAGTTGATGAATAAACTCACATGTTTTAGCAATCAGAAATGGATTCTGCGCGTTGGGCAATAACTCTTGGGTAATTGTTTGAAAAGTAGCAAGTGGCAATTGACTAATCAAAAGTTGAAACTCATTATTAAAAATTGGCCGGATATTTTCAAAAGCCCCTTGCCATTGGTCGTATTTTTCTTGCAATTTATGGACATAGATACTTGCATAAAATTCTTCCGCACTTGTTAATTGTTCGTTCAGCCTATCTAACGCATCATCTGGAAAATTGTTGCGTAACAATAATCGCCGAGCATATACGAAATCATAATTCATAATAGCTAGTTGCGTGAATTTAGGTAAATATTTTGCTGAACGTTCATAATTTTCCTTTTCTTCCAACGCTATCTCATAGGCTTTTTGTTGAAAATCTTGCATCAGATATAGCTCAACTAGGCGATAATGATTATCTAATGATGGGTATTTTTGATAGATCTTTTGTGCCAACTGTTCTGCAAGTAAGAAGTTACGCGCTTGTTTGGCTTCTTCAAAGGCTGCAAATAAAGCTTCATCTTGGTTAAATATTTGTTTGTTCATACTTCACCTGTTTGGCTAAATGATATTTTTTAGGTTGCCGAATCATTTTTAAAGTAACGACACCGGTTTGCGCAAAAAAGTCGCCGATATGTGTTTTATCCGGTGTAAAGGCACATACTAGATAGCCTAACATAAAAAGCGGATTCACACTAAAAACAAAACGCATCGCCCCTTCACGTATCAGCACTGTAGGCCATGTTAGCTCTTTTTCAGTGAAACTAACCACCTTTATGCCGAAAATCATTTTGCCAATTGTCTGACCATCATTACATTTGGTTAGTAAAATGAAGTAGGCTAGATAAATACAAGAACCACCGATAAATTGAATATAAGGATTATCCATCGGCAAATTAAAACGCGCAAGCCAAGTAAACACTAGCTCTTTCATACACGCAATCAAAAAGACATCGACTAAAAAGGCCCAAAAACGAATCCAAAATCCAGCATAATAGTCAGCTGGATATTGATTAGGATGCTTTGGTTTCTTATTAGCAGGTACGTTCTTCAAGGTTTTGGTTTGACTAAAAAACATCCTATCACCTACCCTCCATAATAATACATCGCTTTAGGAGCTTGCGGTGTACCAATCGCTTGGACAATCGCCTTGACTGTGTCTTCCGTACTAGCTTGTGGCTTGAGTAGATTGGTTTTTGCTTGGTTTAGCCAGCTAGCAAGGAAATTCGGTGTATTTGATGTATATTCAATAATTTGAGCATCTTTTAAGTCATATTTCTTTTGTAAATCAGCTAGGCAATCTTCTTCAAAACCAATTTCATCAATTAATCCATTTTCTTTAGCTTGTAAACCATCATAAATTCGCCCATCAGCAAGTTTTTTCACCGTTTCTACATCCATTTTACGACCTTTACTTACCACATCAACAAAACGACTATAGGCCCGATCAACATGTTCTTGCATGACTTTTGCTTCTTCCGGGGTAGTGGCACGCGTTGAAGAACCCATATCTTTTAATGCACCACTCTTATAAGTTTGGTCTTTTACCCCTAACTTATCTAAAAGTGAAGCGTAATTCATCCCAGACATAATTACCCCAATAGAACCTGTCACTGTCTCTTCACTGGCATAAATCTTATCTGCCGCCGCTGAGATGTAATAGCCCCCACTTGCTGCCATATTTTTCATATTGACATAGATGGGTTTGTGGTGCGCCTGTAATTTTTGTAAGGCTTTGGCTAATTCACTACTTTCATACACACCGCCACCAGGAGAATTTACTTCTAATAGTACGGCTTTTACTGTATCATCATTGTCAATCTTTTTAATCATTTCTAAGGTTTGTTGATGATTATAACCACTACTTGAAAATAAGCTACTATCTTGTGTATCAGCGATTACGCCATCAATGGTTATCTTAGCAATTTTTTGACTACTATCACCTGGCGTAATCACACTTTCCTTTAATGTTTCCTGACTAGTTAATAAACTTGATAATGATTCCTCTTGACTCTCATTTACACTATTGATTGCAATACCGGTTAAACTGATTAATGCTACCCCTATTGCAATTAATACGGCTATCCATCTTCTTTTATTCATATGTCACCTCTATAATTGTTGTTTGATAATTATTGCTTTTGGCTTCGTATCATCAGCTTGCTTGAAACCCGAAAATTTTTCACCGCTGATGATATCTTCAATTTCAAATGGTTCTATACTCGCAACTTGAATCAATTCAGCTTCAATTTCTTGCAAACTATCCCACCCAGTATCTAGAAATATCGGTGTATCCTCTGTCAGTTGATATTTGATAGATAATTGATTGATTCGTTCTTTTAAATCTCTTAATCGTATCGTCTTCATCAATTT
>JAEWFE010000203.1 GCA_023389005.1 Bacillota bacterium | reverse complement strand
AATAATATCGAAGAATACGAAAATGCGGTGAGGAAGTTGGATGAATACGTAAGAGTTTTAAATATGGATAAATACAAGACAGACGATTTTTCCATTAATATTGATTAAATGTTCAAAATTCCAACATATTCTTGTTTATTTTTGATATAATGTAAAAAAACAACAAAGGATTAAACATGAATAAACGAGAACGACTAGAAGAAATTACACGATTGGTAAATAAAAAAGGTACGGTACGAATTTCTGAGATTGTTGAATTGCTAAATGTTACTGATATGACAGTTCGACGTGATTTTATAGAATTGGAAGAGCAAGGAGTTCTAACCAAAATCCATGGCGGTGCTAGAAGTAATAAGGCTTTTCAATATCGGGAATATTCTCATTCTGAGAAACACATTCAAAATAAGGAAGCCAAGCAAGAGATAGCAGAAAGGGCAACACAACTGATAGAAGATGGAGACACGGTATTTTTAGGTCCAGGAACAACAGTGGCCTTTCTGGCTGAAGCCATTAAAAATCCTCGTCTAACTGTCATCACAAACTGTATGCCTGTTTTTACCATCTTATCACAAAAGAAGACAGAGGATTTTCAAGTCTTTCTCCTTGGAGGAGAATATCGCCAAGTGACAGAATCGTTTGTAGGAGAAATTACCAATACAAGTTTAGAAAAACTGCGATTCAGCAAGATTTTCTTTTCGGGTAACGGGCTTAAGGGGAGTGATGTCATGACTTCCACCCTAGCTGAAGCCTATACGCAAAATATTGCTATTAAACATTCTTTAGAAAAATATCTACTGCTAGATGCCTCGAAAATTGGAAAAGATGATTTTACTTCTTTTTGTGATTTGAATGATTTGACAGCACTAGTGACAGATATGAATGCGAATGATGAAAACTACCAATTATTACATAACCACATTGAAATTATTTCAACAAAATTATAAAATTATCAAAACCAACAGTAAAATGTTGGTTTTTTGTTTGTATACGAAAAAAATAAACAAAATATGTTGACTTTATGTTTGTTTGATTGTATAATTTAAACATAAAAAGTGAAAACGCTTTTTCTAAGTTTTGCAAGACAAAGATTTTCTGCCAAATATGGCTACAACTTTCTATTTTTGTTAGGAGAGATGTTATGACAATCATTATCGGTGCTGATCCAGCGGGCTCAAAACTAAAAGACCTTATTAAAAATTATTTACAAGAAAAATCATATGACTTTAAAGATGTCAGTGATGGAAGTGATTTTGTTGATACAACTTTGGCGGTAGTTGCAGCAGTCAATCAAGAGGAAGAAAATCTAGGCATTGTGATTGATGCTTATGGAGTTGGCCCATTTATGACCGCAACTAAAGTTAAAGGTATGATCGCTGCAGAAGTTTCAGATGAACGTTCTGCCTATATGACAAGAGGACACAACAATTCGCGTATTATTACAATCGGTAGTGAGATTGTAGGAGAAGGAATTGCTAAAAATATCGTTAAAGGATTTGTTGAAGGTGAGTATGATGGCGGCCGTCACCAAATTCGTATCGATATGTTAAATAAAATGTGCTAATTGCTGCAGACAAAGGAGAATAAGAGATGAAAATTGCAATCGGTTGTGACCACATTGTAACCTATGAAAAAATCGCTGTGGTAGATTATTTGAAAAATCAAGGATATGAAGTATTGGACTTTGGGACTTATGACAATGTTCGTACTCATTACCCAATCTTTGGTAAAAAAGTTGGTGAAGCTGTTGTAAGCGGAAAAGCAGATTTGGGTATTTGTATTTGTGGAACAGGTGTTGGTATCAACAATGCTGTAAACAAGGTTCCTGGTGTTCGATCAGCCTTGGTTCGTGATATGACCTCAGCACTTTACGCTAAGGAAGAGTTAAATGCCAACGTCATTGGTTTTGGAGGAAAGATTACAGGTGAGTTGCTTATGTGTGACATCATTGAAGCCTTCATTAAAGCAGAATACAAACCAACTGAAGAAAATAAACGTTTGATCGAAAAGATTGCTGCAGTTGAGACACTCAATAAAGAGCAAGCTAATCCAGAGTTCTTTACGGAATTTCTTGAAAAGTGGGATCGCGGAGAATACCACGACTAGGAGGATCACATGATTTTGACGATTACTTTAAATCCGTCGGTTGATATTGCCTATCAATTGGATACCTTTCATTTGGATACGGTCAATCGAGTAGAAAAAGTTCAAAAAACAGCTGGTGGCAAAGGGCTCAATGTCACACGGGTTTTGAAACAAGTCGGTGAAGATGTTGTAGCAACAGGCTTTCTTGGCGGTGAGATTGGAAGTTATGTAAAGAAACAACTTACTCGAAATGATATTAAAAATTCCTTTGTGGAAATTGGGAACGAAACACGTAACTGTATTGCGGTGCTTCACGATGGTCAACAGACAGAGATTTTAGAACAAGGACCAACTATCCAAGAACATGAAGCCTTGAATTTTATCGAACATCTAGAAATTATTCTGAACAATGTAGAGGTTGTTGTTATTTCAGGAAGTTTGCCTAAGGGACTTGCTAGCAATTATTATGTAGAGATTGTAGAACTTTGTAAACAATGCGATGTAGCTGTTGTTTTGGACTGTTCTGGTGAGGCACTGAAAAAAGTTTTAGAAAGCCAGCAGAAGCCGACGGTTATTAAGCCTAATACAGAAGAGTTATCACAGTTAATTGGCAAAAATATCACAGATGATATTCAAGAATTGAAATCAGTTCTATCTGGTCAATTATTCCAAGGAATTGAATGGATAGTCGTATCCTTGGGTGCAA
This sequence comes from Bacillota bacterium, assembly GCA_023389005.1. Classification (GTDB taxonomy): domain Bacteria; phylum Bacillota; class Bacilli; order Lactobacillales; family Enterococcaceae; genus Enterococcus_E. Next base: position 6,661 of record JAEWFE010000203.1, on the reverse strand, counting down.
AGGGAGCTTTTGCTAAGCACAATGACAAGTTCTATCGTGTTAAAATTCCAAAAATAAATGTCGTCAATCCAGTAGGTTCGGGTGATTCAACCGTTGCAGGTATTGCAGCGAGTTTGGCACATGCATTACCTGATGTAGGACTACTAAAAAATGCAAATGTTTTGGGCATGTTAAATGCTCAAGAAGAACAGACAGGTTATGTCAACTTAGAACATTCAGAAGTATTGTATTCTCAAATTGAAGTCGAGGAGGTTTAAGATGGTATTAACAGCAGAAAAAAGAAAATATATGGAAAAAGTCAGCAATGATGCAGGAGTCATTTCAGCTCTTGCCTTCGATCAACGTGGAGCCTTGAAAAAAATGATAGCAAAACATCAGGCAGAAGAACCTACTGTGGAGCAGATGGAAGAACTAAAAACTCTAGTTTCTGAAGAACTAACACAGTTTTCTTCTTCTATTCTTTTAGACCCTGAATTTGGCTTACCAGCTTCACGCGCCCGTGATGAACAGTGTGGCTTACTTTTGGCCTATGAAAAAACTGGCTATGACACTAGCTCTACCAGTCGTTTGCCAGATTGCCTAGTAGAGTGGTCTGTAAAACGATTAAAAGAAGAGGGGGTAGATGCCATTAAGTTTCTACTTTACTATGACGTTGATGGTGACCAATATGTCAATCTTCAAAAACATGCTTATATCGAACGATTAGGTTCAGAATGTCAGGCAGAAGGTTTGCCATTCTTCTTGGAAATTTTGAGCTACGATGAAACTATTGAAGACAATGCTAGTGTAGAGTTTGCTAAAGTTAAACCTAGAAAAGTAAATGAAGCCATGAAAGTCTTTTCTGATGAACGTTTTGGAGTAGATGTTCTCAAGGTAGAAGTACCTGTGAATATGAATTTTGTAGAAGGGTTTGGAACAGGGGAAGTCGTTTATACAAAAGAAGAAGCAGCCGAATATTTCCATCAACAAGAAGCATCAACTCATTTGCCATACATTTATCTAAGTGCAGGTGTTTCTGCTAAACTCTTCCAAGATACACTAGTGTTTGCACATGAATCAGGTGCTAAATTTAATGGTGTTCTCTGTGGTCGTGCAACATGGGCAGGTGTTGTGCCAGTATATATTGAAAAAGGAGAAGAAGCAGCCCGCGAATGGTTACGAACTGTTGGTCGTGAAAATATTGAGGGACTTGATGCCGTCTTGTCTCAAACTGCAACATCCTGGGTAGAAAAATTTTATAAAAAATAACCATTTTTCTCGAAAGAAAAGGTTTACATTTTCTAAGGATATGCTATAATAATCTTATCAGCAAGAATATAGAGTGGATTGTAACTAATTCGATTAGGCAAGACTACAAATGGATTTGAGAGTAGAGTATTCTCGGTTTGTTTGTAGTCTTTTTTGCTTAAAAATATAGGAGGAATTTATGTTTAGGATTATACAGTCATTAAATAATAACGCTGCTCTGGTAAAAAATGAACATGGGGAACAGGCAGTCGTGATGGGATTAGGTATAACCTTTCAAAAGAAAAAGGGAGATTTGATTGTTAAGGATAAGATAGAGAATATCTTTTTGCTAAAAAATGATGAGGCTAAAGAAAACTTTCTAACCTTATTAAAAGATATTCCCTTAGATTTTATTTCGGCAACCTACACAGTTATCAATCATCTAGTAGCAACGTATCATTACCCTGTACAAGAATATCTCTATGTGACACTGACAGATCATATCTATTGTGCATATCAGGCGGTTCTAAAGAATACTTATCAAGAAAGTAAGCTGCCCAATATTTCAGCCGAATATCCATTGGAATATAACATGGCGCGTGAAGCCTTAGCTATATTTCGTGAAAAGTTGCTAAAAGATTTTCCAAATGATGAGATTGGAAGAATTGTCCTTCACTTAATTAATGCAAAGGGTGAAACCATTCATCCCACAAGTGAAGAACATGACATCAGCAAAAAAATTATAGCAGAGGTTGAACAAATCTTAACGGAGAATGGGATTAAACGTTCGAAAGAAAATAGCAATTTTTATGATCGTTTTATGATCCATTTGTCCTATTTTCTGAATTACTTAGATAGATCTCATCAGTCAAATGAATCGATTGCTAGTTTGGAACAGCATATCAAGCTCCAGAATCCAAGATCTTACCTGATTGGAAGTCAGATTTTTGAGATGATCACAACATTAGTTGATGAACCTGTAAATGACAGTGAAAGGTTCTATATTGTACTACATATTCAACGGTTATTGTAAATCAATTCAATTTTAAAAGGAGGTTCATATTTTGAACAGAGAGGAAATTACGTTATTAGGTTTTGAGATTGTTGCATTCGCTGGTGATGCACGTTCTCGATTGATGGAGGCACTGGCTGCTGCTCAAAAAGGAGACTATGCAAAAGCAGAAGAACTAGTTGAAGCTGCCAATGCTTGTATTGTTGAAGCCCATCATGCTCAGACTAGCTTGTTGCAAAAAGAAGCGGCTAGTGAGGAGTTAGCCTTTAGTGTGACGCTTATGCATGGTCAAGACCATCTCATGACGACATTATTATTGAAAGACATGATGAGTCATATGATTGAACTGTACAAACGAGGTGATAAGTAATGAATAAATTGATTGAATTCATTGAGAAAGGGAAGCCTTTCTTTGAAAAGATTTCGAGAAATCCATATTTAAGGGCTATCCGTGATGGTTTCATCGCAGCAATGCCAGTTATTTTGTTCTCAAGTATCTTCCTATTGGTAGCTTTCGTGCCTAATATCTTTGGTTTTACTTGGTCTGATGAAGTAGTTGCTGCCATCATGAAACCTTACGGTTACACAATGGGGATTGTAGCTGTCCTAGTTGCAGGAACGACCGCAAAATCTTTGACAGACGCTTTTAACCGTCAATTGCCAAAAACCAATCAAATCAACTTCATTTCAACCATGATTGCCTCAATTTCAGGTTTCCTATTACTGGCTTCTGACGGTATTGAAGGTGGTTTTGCCAATGGTTACATGGGAACTAAGGGTCTTTTGACAGCCTTTCTAGCAGCCTTCATTACGGTTAATATCTATAAGGTCTGTGTGAAAAACAATGTCACCATTCGTATGCCAGACGAAGTTCCACCGAACGTATCCCAGGCATTTAAAGATATAATTCCATATGCATTGTCTATCTTTGTTTTGTATGGAATTGATCTTGCGACACGTCAATTCCTTGGAACAAACGTTGCTGAGGCTATTCTAAAATTATTTGAGCCATTATTTACAGCAGCAGATGGTTATGTTGGTATTACCATTATCTTTGGTGCCTATGCCTTGTTCTGGTTTGTAGGGATTCATGGTCCATCTATTGTTGAGCCAGCAATTGCAGCCATTACTTATGCAAATGTTGAAACCAACTTCCAACTTTTGCAGGCGGGTCAACACGCTGACAAAATCCTGACTTCAGGTACTCAAATGTTTATCGTGACAATGGGTGGTACAGGTGCTACCTTAGTTGTACCATTCATGTTTATGTGGTTGACTAAATCTAAACGAAATAAAGCAATTGGACGTGCTTCAGTTGTTCCAACCTTCTTTGGTGTAAACGAACCAATCTTGTTTGGTGCACCACTCGTACTCAACCCAGTATTCTTTGTTCCATTTATTTTAGCTCCAATTGCCAACGTATGGATTTTCAAATTCTTTGTTGATACGTTAAAAATGAACAGTTTCAGCGTCAACTTACCATGGACAACTCCAGGTCCGTTGGGGATTGTCATGGGAACAAACTTTGCTCCACTCGCCTTTGTATTAGCTATCTTGTTGGTATTTGTCGATGTACTTATCTATTATCCATTCTTGAAAGTTTACGATGAGCAAATTCTTTCTGAGGAACAATCAGGTAAAGTAGAAAATAGCTTGAAAGAGAAAGTGGCAGCTAACTTCAATACTGCCAAAGCAGATGCTATTCTTGAAAAAGCCGCAGTTGATACCGAAATTTCTGAACAAACAAACGTACTGGTACTTTGTGCAGGAGGCGGTACAAGTGGATTGCTTGCCAACGCACTAACTAAGGCTGCAAAAGAATATGGTGTTCCAGTCACAGCGACAGCAGGAAGTTATGGTGCTCACCGTGAGATTTTGCCAGAGTATCAATTAGTCATACTTGCACCTCAAGTAGCATCGAACTATGATGATATAAAACAAGAAACCGATGCATTGGGCATTAAACTTGCCAAAACTGAAGGGGCTCAATACATTAAACTCACTCGTGATGGTCAAGGTGCACTTGACTTTGTCAAACAACAGTTTTAATCAAAAGGGGAGGGAGTTATAAATCTCCAACTCCTACCCCTTTATTTATTTTTGATAGAAGAAGGTAGGCATATGGTTAAAACATTACCAAAAGATTTTATATTTGGTGGAGCAACTGCTGCATATCAAGCAGAAGGCGCCACAAAGACAGATGGAAAAGGTCGTGTTGCATGGGATAAGTATCTAGAAGATAATTACTGGTACACTGCGGAACCAGCTTCTGATTTTTATAATCGTTATCCAGTTGATTTAGAATTAAGTGAACAATTTGGGGTAAACGGCATTCGTATTTCAATTGCGTGGTCTCGTATCTTCCCAACAGGCTTTGGAGAAGTGAATCCAAAGGGAGTAGAGTTTTATCATAAATTATTTGCGGAATGCCATAAACGTCACGTAGAACCATTTGTAACGCTTCACCATTTTGATACACCAGAAACGCTACATTCTAATGGTGACTTTCTGAATCGAGATAACATTGAACACTTTGTCAATTATGCAGCGTTTTGCTTCAAAGAATTCCCTGAAGTTAATTACTGGACAACCTTTAATGAAATCGGCCCAATTGGTGACGGTCAGTATCTTGTTGGGAAGTTCCCGCCAGGTATTCAGTATGATATTTCTAAAGTATTCCAATCTCATCACAATATGATGGTTTCACATGCCAAGGCAGTTAAGCTCTACAAGGATGCTGGTTATAGTGGAGAAATTGGTGTTGTACATGCATTGCCAACGAAATATCCTTATGATCCAACCAATCCAGACGATGTCCGTGCAGCGGAACTTGAAGATATTATTCACAATAAATTTATCCTAGATGCAACATACTTGGGTTACTATTCTGAAAAGACTCTTGAAGGTGTTCGCCATATTCTGAAAGTAAATGGTGGGGAATTAGACCTTCGTGATGAAGACTTTGCTGCATTAGATGCCGCAAAAGATTTGAACGACTTCTTGGGCATCAATTACTATATGAGTGATTGGATGAGATCTCATGATGGAGAAACGGAAATTATCCATAATGGTAAAGGTGAAAAGGGAAGCTCTAAGTATCAAATCAAAGGAGTTGGTCGTAGAGAGTCTCCAGTTGATATTCCAAAAACAGACTGGGATTGGATCATCTATCCACAAGGTCTTTATGACCAAATCATGCGTGTGAAAAATGACTATCCAAACTATAAGAAAATCTACATCACTGAAAATGGTCTAGGCTATAAAGATGAATTTGTAGATGGTACAGTCTATGACGATGGTCGAATTGATTATGTGAAAAAGCATTTAGAAGTGATTTCAGATGCTATCTCAGATGGTGCCAATGTTAAAGGTTATTTCATCTGGTCCTTGATGGATGTATTTTCTTGGTCAAATGGATACGAGAAACGATATGGTTTGTTCTATGTTGACTTTGAAACCCAAGAACGCTATCCAAAGAAAAGTGCTTATTGGTATAAAAAAGTAGCAGAAACACAGATTATTGAATAAAAATAATACAAGGATGCCTAGCTCATGTTAGCATCCTTGTTTTCATATAAGGGAGGCAGTTTTTATGCTCGAATTAAAAAATGAGAACTTAACGTAAGCGTTGGATAGCTTAGCGGTCTTTTTCCCTCCTTTAATTTTAGATAGTATAAAGCTATCAAAATTAAAGGAGGTTTTTTTCCATGTCTCAATCACAAATTGTTCCAGTAAAGCTTACTGACAACGAGAAAAATCGTAAAAATGAAGATACGCATAAAAAGAGTCCTCAAAAATTGTGGGCACATATCAAGACTTCATCAGGGACCGAGGTACGTCTATTCCAAGGGGTATCCCCGCAACTAGCACAAATGATTTTGGGGAAAATGTAATATGCTAGTCGATTTTACTAGAGTGAAAAATATTTTTATTGTTTGCGGAAGAACAGATATGCGTAAAGGAATGGATGGTTTAGCTAGTATCGTTCAATATGAATACAATATGGATTTGTACGATAATGCCATTTTCTTGTTTTGCGGTGGAAAATCCGATCGTTTCAAAGCACTCTATTGGGATGGAGATGGATTCATACTGTAAGCGTTGGATAGGATGATGGGTGTACGCCAAATAGCCTGATATGCTATAATTTTTTCAAATTGAATAGCATTCAGGCTTCTTTTTTGAAGTAGTGTTGGTATTTTTCGGTGCAGATAGAGCCAATTTTACATTTCTCTTGTGCTTCCTCTGACCAAGGTAGATAGCGAGTAAAATCCTCTACAGTGGGTGCTTCCAACTCTTTTATTTCTGAAAGCAACCATTCCAAATATTTCCACGGGCTAAGACCATTCACTTCTGCGGTCATGATGAGTGATTGGTAGATTGCATTCGCCCTGGCCCCTTTTCCGTTCTTGGAGAATAACC
>JAEWFE010000194.1 GCA_023389005.1 Bacillota bacterium | reverse complement strand
AACTAAAAATCACTACACCAGTATCAGAACGCACAATTAAAGGTGGAACAGACTATCCTGCGGGCAATATAGAAGTTAGTTATCAAGCTAAAAATGGTGTTGTGAAACGTTATATGTCTGTAGGGGTCATTGCTCCTAGTTATAGCTTAGAAGGTGTACGTAAGGAGATGTTAAAACTAGTCAATGATTTACGTGCAAATGTAGGTGTTCAGCCAGTACAATTTGATGAAATATTGAATAAAGGTTCAGAAGTTCGTGCTGAGGAATTAAAAGTAAAATATAGTCATTGGAGACCTAATAACGAATTTATGAATACAGCCTTAAAACCATTTGTAGATGAAGATGAGTATTATATTAGTTACGCTGCTGTAGCCGAAAATATTATGGGGGGATATAATCTAATTACGGGAGATGACAAATATATCGCTGAATATATTTTTGAACAATGGAAAAACAGCCCTGGTCATTATAGAAATATGGTAAACCCTGATTCAAATATTTTTGGTTTTTCTATGAGTGATGGGTTTGCACAACAATTCTTTAGCGAAAAAGTTTCATACTAACAACTGAATAATAAGCAACAACAAAGCACATCAAAGACCTGGATTTTAGGAAAAATGATGTGCTTTTTGTTTTGTAGAATTTAGTAAAGGAGGGTGAGAAATTATTATGTTTTATCGATTGGGAGAAATATGGCTTATATTAACGATTTCACTCATATATATCTATCCATTACTATTATCTTTTTTTTCAGAAAAAATTCTGTCTATTTATAGGTTTAGATTAAATCAACAGATTAAAAGAATAGAAAAAAGTAGAGGGTACCTACTTTTTTGGGGATGGTATAGCATACTTAAAATTATGTGTTTAATATTCGTAATAATACTTTTTCTAGAAAAAGTGATATCTTTTCTTGTGTGAGGAGGCGGGCATAAATGGAAAAACAGAAGAGTTCATTCAGAAACCAGAACGCATTAATTTTTAAATTGTTCATACGAAATGAGGCTAGGGTAAATAGATTAGTGGTTGGGAAGGCTTTAACACGGAAAACGTATTATCCTGAAAATGCTGATAAAAAAGCAGTTATAAAAAATATAAAATGAAAGGGTCTAGGGATATATGCAAATAAAGTGGTTATTATTTAGTTTGAACATCATTCTATTCATTTACTGCACTTATCAGAATTTACGTGTAAGTTTAGGAAGGTATGGTAAATACACTATCAAAGAGGAATTCTTTGATTCTTCTTCTGTTTATGAATATCCATTATCTTTAGGATATATATTTAGCTGTATAATTGCAATTTTCTTACTAGTATATCAACTAAAACATTATCCAAGATCAATCTTTGAAAATAATATTTTTATTAAATATTGTCTGTTATTTCTTTTTCCATTATCAATATATTTTATACAAGGAATGTATAAAGATGATAAAGTTTTTCAGATGAAATATGAATTAGAAATATTAGCAACACTGTATTGGATTATTGAGTTGATTTCGTTTTACTGGATATTATTTTGTTAGAAACCATATTTATTCTTTATATAGGCTAATCCAAATAAGATAAATCCTAAAACGTACATTAAGATTAGAAATATACCTGATGGAGTCATTAAATTCATAAGGAAGGACAATTTTATTTGTTCCAATATTGAATGATGTAGTTTTAAATAATAACGACTATCGGCACGATGTTTAGATAAGAAACTGTAATTTCTATATCTATTCAGCAATTTTAAATATTCTTTTGAGAAGATAATATATTTTCTTTGTATTTTTTTTCTAAGTTTTTGTTTTTTGTTTTTTGTTTTTATTATCTTCCTCATAATACGCAGTCATTAGTGTATAGCAGTATTTTGTATAATAAATTAATCTTGGTGGTAGATACATTCTAAGATCACTCTCTTCACTATCGAGCAGCTTCTTTAAGGTGGCAATTCCATTATATATTTTCTTTTGGTTATCGCCTTCCCATTTTTGGAACAGAAAAATCTCGATTTTATGTAAATATGGTTTGAATAGTTTTTTTTCTAATGGATCCCATATTCTTTCATTATACAAAAGTTTTCTATCTGTTAGATATTTAAAAAAAGATAGACTGCTGTTAATTGCTAAAATCAAAATGTTGACAACCGTTAGTATTAAGTTAATATTTTTCAAATTATTTCTCCTTCAAGATTATTTTCTGAAATATTATACGTCTATATTTAGAAGTATTCAATAGTTTGAATAAGTTATGAAAGAAGGTAATTTAGTCATGTGGAAAAAAATAGAGACGATATTGAAAGAAAAAGGGATGACTAGGTATCGTTTGGCATACCAGAGACGACGTTAATTAATATCAAAATGGGAAAATCAAAGCATCCATCATTTTATATGATATATAAGATTGCTAAAGCTTTAGAGGTTGATTTAGAAGAATTAGTTCCTGATGAGTGGAAAAAAACTGAATAGAGTAGTCAAAGGCGTATCTGAAAGGATAGGCTTTTTTGTATGTAAAAAATTAGAGAGGTTGATGAAAATGGATGTATACGTTATTTGTGAAAATGATAATGGGAGATTTATTGACTTAGAAGTGTATTTTTCTGAACAAGCTGCAGAAGAAGCTTTAATTGAATACAAGGATAAGCAAGATGGAAGAATCTATTTTATAAATAATGAAAATCCTTTGATTGATGACTTTGTTTTTAGAAGAAAAATAGAGTTTCTCGGAGAACGGACCATAGAAGGTCAGTATAGAGCTTTCAAAGCTGGTATTAGAAAGAAGTATAGACAATATTCATGGATATTATTCTGTTTAAGAAAAGGAATGTTAATCGATAATAAAAAATTAAAAAAGTTAGAGCGGCGTATCTGAAAGGATAACTAAAAATATAGGAGGCATCAATGATGAATAGACAAAAGTTCTTAAATATTAGATTCTGGATATTGGTCTGTTATACCATTTTTATGATTTTTTTGGTTGGAATACAATTATATTTTAGACTTGTTGAACCAATTGATTATAAAGAAAAGATGATTCAAGAGTATTCACTAAATGAAATATCAAATAATAGTTTTGTGAATGTAGAAAGGAAAAAGAGATTGCTCTTTTTTCCGTATAAAGATATTACATTTTTAATAAAAGAAGATGATAGTTTTAAAACACTTGATTTTAAAGATGAATTTGATAGAAGTGTGGATTCATCAGATGTTCATATTAAACAATCCAGTGAGAATAACGCGAAAATTAAAGTATATGCGAAAGTATACGAAGAAAGTCTCGAACCAGAGATTACGAATATTGATATATACCTGCCATATTCTGATATTCAAAAAATTAATCAAGTGAAGAATTAGTTCCTGATTAATGGAAAGAAACAGAATAGAAAAGTTACAGGCGTATCTGAAAAGATAGGCTTTTTTTGTACGTAAAAAAATTTAGAGGAGTTGATAGAAATGATTAAGCGTGTACGAAGTCCCACAAGAATCAGATTAATTTCAGAATAAAGAAGAATGGAGGAATCCAAGTGAAAAACTGGAAAAAAATACTGAGTATTCTCTCGCTTGCTTTACTAACGGCTACTAGTTTTTCGGGATTGGGTACTGTAAAAAGCGTTGGAGCTTTAGAACCAGGTGTAAATAAAACTGACCCTAAGAATACGTATAAAGACCTAACGCAAGATATTTTCTTACCAACGAATCCTGACCAAACAGATATTAAGTATACCACGAATATTCAGCCAGATAGGTTGGTTGTGTATAAAAAAAGTAAAAACACACCGCTCTCAGCAGATGGAGCAG